>CADCPD010000001.1 GCA_902803265.1 uncultured bacterium
CAAGCCAAAGCAGGCGGTAAAACATGCATCATTCCGAAAATACCATAAGACGGATTTTCTTTTGTACAAGGAGGAGTTCTTAATCCAAAACTTCTGTAGTCAATATCAATAGGTCCATCCTGAATATTTTCTATTAAATCTCGAGGAATTATAATTCTCGGATTTGAACATTTTTTACCGGGCTCATCTTCTATATGTTCCCAAATTAAACAAGTTGAATCAGGATGTCCGTTTATATTAAAAAATAACAGTGGTTTTTCCGGATGAATTGTTGCTTTCTCCAAATGCGGATCTGTACCATAACTATCTATATGATCAATTCTTATAAACCAAGCATTTTCCGCATCTGTAACGGCTAATTTTCCATGTTTCTGAAATTCAGGATTAGATAAAGCCATATCATCAGTTAGCGGTTGTAATTTACAAGAATGACCTAATTCAAGATATCTTAATTCACCTGTTAATGTGTTTCTACCCAAAATTAAACGACCATCTTCTTCACGGTGAACATATTCAAGCATTTCACTTTTTCCGCTTCCTGAAGCTCCCTCGTGAAGTATTGTTGTATCATTATCGTAAGGTGTAACAACATCTACAGTAGATGCGTGCATTGTTACATAATCTTCCTTTAAACCTAAAGCCAAAAGTATTCCGTAAACACCTTTTTTTGCACTTGGTCCCGGATATAAGTTATATGAAAATACTTCATGAACACCGTTTTGTTGGTTATGAACAACAACTTGTTTTCCATCATAATGAGTATGTCTGAAAGGTGGCGCTAAATAGATTATTGCTTTAGGATTAAATTTGTTATCTATTTCATCAATAGGTATCATTCCTTGCATATCATATACACTTGCAGCAAAGAATGCCGCATTTTTAGGTGCTACTAATAACGCCGGATAGCCATAATCAACTCCACCAGCCATAAACGGAAGAATAATTAATTCATTACTTTTTAACCAATCAAGAGTTTGTGATCTTACAGGTTCAAAAGGAGCATTAAATCTGTCTTTATAAAGGACTTTGTCGGTCATTTCAATATTATTTACAACCATACAATTTGGATCGCGTCTTCTCATATAAGCTTCTGTATAGTTAATACAAAGTCCGTTTTTACATTTTACGACATTAGCTTCTTCAACTTCACCTTTACCTTCAACATTATATGTTACGTGAAAAATTTTGTTATCTTTCCCTCCGATAGCAAGTTCAAATAATTGTTCTCTTGTTTCGGGAACAATAACTCCCTGACAATTATCAATCATATCTCGCACATCTTCGGCGAGTATCCAATTTTCCCAAAGTTTACTCATTTTTATCCCTAATTCCTTATTCTGCCACCATAGTAATTCTACAATAATTTTTATAATATGTAAAAGAATTTACATTAATTGTTAATTGTTCCCAAGTAGTGTAGAACTTTTTTTGCATAAATTCTGTTGGTAAATGCTATTAATGCTGAACGAATAGCTTCTGATAACGGCGTTATTCTTGATGCGAAACTTTCAGCAGAAAAGTTTCTTGTTATAAAAGTTGATTGCAAAGCTGATTCTAATTCCACACAAAGATAATTATATGCTATTTCTTCCGTATATTCTGCTTTTTTGTAAAACTGTAATATTTCTGCTGTTTCAGAAATACTTAAAACTTGTTTAAATATTCCTATTACAATCAATTGAACAAGTTGTATTTTTGAATATTTTTTGTTTACAGGCGGTAAAATAACTTTTTGCTTAACATAATTGTTAATCATTGTTGCCGTTATAGAACTTTTTTCTCCGGGAATTCTGAAAATTGATAAAATTTTATTTAACAATTCAGTCAACTGTTCCATATATAAATCAAAATTGGGCAACTCATCAAATCGGGGCATTTTGAAGTTACCAAGTTCTCTTGCGGCTTCGGTTTCTATAAATAATTGTTGTTCCATATTTCTATTGTACACCTAAAAAAATAAAATCAAACCAAATATACTAATTTTTAATATTACTTGACATAGTTTTAAATACCAGATAAAATCTTATTATTAAAAATTGGGAGCGAGTATGAATTTATTTAATTTTTTAGAACTTGAAGATAAAACTGAAAAAAGAGCAGAAGAATTAGTTGGTGAATTAAAAGAGATAGACGAATTTGTTAATAAATACAAATCTCTTTCAAATTATTTTAAGATTAAAATTTCTGAATATGGTGATTTGGAAGCAATTACTGATAAATATTGCAAAGTAGAATTGACATATCGTGAATTGGAAGAAAATATTTCAAACTTTGCATCGGGTTTGCAGTCATTGGGTGTTGAAAAGGGTTCTCACGTCGGAATTTTAACAGAAAATAACGGCAAATTTATTATTTGTGAACACGCAGTTTTAAGATGTGGCGGAGTCGCTGTTTTAAGAGGTTCTAACGCTCCTGTTGATGAATTAGAATACATTGCTCACCACAGTGACAGCTCTGTGCTTATTTTAAAAGATAAAGTTTTATTTAACAAAGTTAAACACTTTCTAAATCAATGCAACTTAAAATTTGTCGTTCTAATGTTTGGTGATGATATTGATAAAGAGGGGTTGAATTGTCCTGTCTATACATATGAAGAAATTATTGAAAAAGGTAAAAATCATCAGTTTTACGAAGTTGAAATAAATCCTGATGACAACGCCTTAATCTTCTACACATCAGGCACAACAGGTAATCCAAAAGGTGTTCTACTGACTCATAAAAATAATCTTTCTCAATATCCTTCTATATTTGAAGGCCTAAAGGTAGCAAAAGGTGAAAAAACACTTCAGATTTTACCTATTTGGCATACATATGAACACATTGTACAAAATTATTTCTTTATATCAGGTTGTCATTTGTATTTTACGACTATTCCTAAATTAAAAGATGATTTAGTAAAATATGATATTGATATACTTGCATCTGTTCCCCGTATTTGGGAAGCAATAAGACTTGGTGTATACCAAAAATTAAAACAAAGTTCAAACATTGCATATTACATTTTTGATTTTGCTGTTAAAACAAGTATTTACTATAAAATTCATAAAATGTATGCAGAAAGACGTATTACAAACAAAAAATCTCGTTACAAATTAAGAAGCAGAATTTATCACAAATTCATGCGTTCATTTATAAAACCTTTGCATATTTTATTTACAAAAACAATTTATAAAAAGCTAAAAGCTGCTGCAGGATTAAATTTTAGAGCAACAATTTCAGGCGGCGGTGCAATCACTATGAAAGATGAATTGTTCTATGATGCAATCGGAGTTAACTTAAGAGTTGGTTACGGATTAACGGAAACTTCTCCTGTTTTAACTTTGAGATATGTTAACGATAAGAATTATTTAGGTTCAGCAGGAAGACCGTTCAAAGGAACAGACATAAAAATTGTCGACCATCAAACAATGCAGCCTTTAGGCATTTTTAATAAAGGTATTGTTATGGTAAAAGGCCCTCAAGTTATGAAAGGGTATTATAAAGATGAAGAATCAACACGAAAAGTTCTTTCTGAAGACGGTTGGTTTAATACAGGTGATTTAGGCTGGATTACAGGTGATGATAACCTTGTTTTGGTAGGCAGAATGAAAGAAACAATTGTACTATCAAATGGTGAAAATGTTGAACCTGTGCCTATTGAAGAAGCATGTTTGGGAAGTCCATACATTGACCAGATTGTTCTTGTAGGTCAGGATGAAAACAGTATTGGAGCACTTGTTGTTCCTTCACATGAAGCATTGGAAAAATGTGCCATTGCTGCGAAAAATCTTACTTCCGGTAAAAATTTAACAATAAACAACCCAACCTTAAGAGAATTGATAAAACACGAATTAAATAAATATATCAAAAATAAACCTAATTTGAAATCATTTGAGGCAATAAAACATTTTGAAGTTTTAAAGGATTCGTTTAATGTTGATAACGGAATGATGAGCAATACTGCAAAAATCAAAAGAAACAACGTTTTTGAAACATATAAAGATATTATTTCAAAGATGTTTTCTGATAAGAATAAATAATTGACAAAATTTTTATAATATAAGTGTCCGTAAAATTACTTAGGTATTTTTACGGACTTTTATTAATTTGAAAATTTGCAATAATAAAATTGGTCGCCAGATGCTAATTTAACTGAAATAGAATTAGGAATTTGACATAAGAACAATAAATTACAAATCACAATTCACTATTCACTATTCACCACTCACAAGGCACTATTTTAAGCAGCAATTTTTGTATTTTTTACCACTGCCGCAAGGACATGGGTCGTTACGTTTTACATTTGAATAATCTATTCCTTCTTTTTTCTGATTATCAACAATATTTGTCAACGTTGATGAAAATACGTTTGAGTTATACAAAATAGTTGTATGAGAGAATATTTTATGTTGTGTATCTTTGTATTTTTCTAAAAGTTCTTCAAAAGTATAATTTGTATTCAAAATTTTATTAGCTATTTCCGTAAATTTTGGATATTCTTTATTTATTTTTGAAAGAATTCTTGCTGAAATTGACGGAATTTCCAAAAAATATTTTACGCATTTATCGTAATTTTCTATTTGTTCATAGTTATCGTCGGTTAAAATTCTTACAAGACTTTTGTAAAAAGGAACGACATAAAGTCCCTCTTCTTCATCAAAAAGAACTGCAATGTCATAAATCTTTTGTTTGTTGTAATAACCGTTTACGGAATTTTCTATAAAGTTAGCATAATTTGTATTATAGTCTTTTACTTCAAAATATTTGTATTCTTCGGGTTTTTCAATTTTACCTTCTAAATCAACCAATGTACCATTTTCTGTGTATTCATTAAACATAGAAATTATTTCTTCGGAATGATTACTTGTTGTAAAAATTATATTTGTCCCGAAAGCCTCAATAAACTTTTTATTCATTGATTTTACATTTTTTTCTATTTCTTTTTGTTTTTCTTCGTTATCTGCATAAACAAGATATGGTTCCTGAATAATTTTTGCAACAGCAAATCTCATTGCTTCCTGTCTTTTTGTAGAAGATAATGCGCCTGAAATATCAATAATGTAGTATTCGTTTTCAAATTTTAATAATCTTGTAACAAGAAATTGTCCGATACCTAAACTTCTCAAATTTGTCATTTTAAAAGTGTAAGTTGTTTCGTATAATTTTTCATTTACAAGATTTAGGAGCTCAAATCCGTTTTTAAGTTTTCTTTTTATTTCAAAAATAGATGAAATAGGTGTTTTTAATGCATTTAAAAGATTTCTCGCTTCTGTCGGAAGTGTTTCATGTTTTTGAAGATAGAGTTCAATTATTGAACAATTTTTTTCAGGAATATTTCTCTCAAAAATATATGGTACGGCAAGTTCTTGGAATGTATTATTCTTAAAACCACCCATTGTTTTAACGTATTCTTCAAAATCATTTCTAACTTCTATATCATCCTGTATAAAGTTTGATAATTCTTCCAAAACAAGATTAATTTCATTTGATACTAAGTCTAATTGCATTTTTCACCTCAATTTATGAATAAAATACATTAAATAACACAAAAAAACAATACTAACAGTTGTCCTATTTTGTGATAAATAGTATTAACTGTAGTTGCTAAAATCAATAGGTAAAAGTTATCCCATTTCTTTGTCTGCAAAGAAACGGGATGCAAAGAAACTCTTGGTATGCGAACTCCGTTCACGAAACAATTGTAAGCATCACTAAAAAACGACAAACTCACTAACGTTCAAACAATGCCGTTTTTGTTATTTGTTCTGCTACATTGTTTGTTCACTTCGTTAGCTACCATATTTTTGCTAAAAGTAATTAGCTAAATTAATAAATTTTGTATAAAAATATCTGGCATTTACCATATTTTTTATGATAAAATTTAACTAATACAACAAAAAGGGAAGAATATGTTTGATAATTTAAGTGAAAAATTACAGGGAATAATATCAACAACAAGAGGTAAAGAACTTACTCAAGATAATATGCAGGAAGCTCTGAGAGAAATAAGACGTGCCCTTTTAGAAGCTGATGTTAATTTGAGAGTTGTAAAATCTTTTATCTCTTCAATCAAGGATAAAGCAGAGGGCGAAAAGGTTTTAGAGGGTGTAAATCCGTCTGAACAGCTTATAAAAATCGTTCATGATGAACTTGTAGAAGTTTTGGGAAAAGAAAACAAACCTTTAAATTTAACCGGTCATCCGACAATGATAATGCTTTTAGGTTTACAAGGTTCAGGTAAAACAACTTCTGCGGCAAAACTTGCCGTTAAATTGAAAAAAGAAGGTAAAAATCCTTTACTTGTTGCATGTGATGTATACAGACCTGCGGCTATTTCTCAATTAAAAACATTAGGTTCTCAAATCGGTGTTGAAGTATTTTCAATAGATGAAGAAAAAAATGTTCAGAATATTGTTCAGCAGTCATTAAATTACTCAAAAGAAAAAGGCTACAATGTTTTGATTATAGATACAGCAGGACGTTTGCAGATAGATACCGATATGATGGCGGAATTATTGTTAATAGACAGAATATTTAATCCTCATGAAAAACTGCTTGTAATCGACTCAATGACAGGTCAGGAAGCGGTAAATGTAGCAGAAAACTTTGATGCTCAATTGAATTTAACAGGTTTGGTTTTAACAAAATTAGACGGTGATTCAAGAGGCGGTGCGGCATTAAGTATTGTTCACTGTACAGGTAAACCTGTAAAATTAACCGGTACAGGTGAAAAATTAAATGCTCTTGAAGATTTTTATCCGGAAAGAATCGCAACCCGTATATTAGGTATGGGTGATATTGTTTCACTTGTTGAAAAAGCACAAGAAGTTTTTGATGAAAAAGAAGCTCTTGAATTTCAAAAGAAAATGAAAAAAGCTGAATTTACTTTTGACGATTTCTTGAAATTTCAAAAGCAAATGAAAGCTTTCGGTTCTATGGGTAATATTTTAGGTATGATACCGGGTTTGAATCTTAAGAAAGACGACAGAGACATGATTTCTCACGAAGGTGAAAAACAAATGAAACGTATTGAAGTATTTATTTCAAGTATGACGCCTGAAGAAAGAGCAAATCCTGCGTTGCTTAATTCATCAAGAAAGAAAAGAATTTCTCAAGGTTCTGGTATACCTTTACACGATGTAAATATTTTTATAAAGCAATTTGAACAAATGCGTCAAATGATGAAGGGTATGTCAGATATGAAAGGCATGATGGGTAAGTTTGGAAAATTAGGAATGGGCAAAATGATGGACCAAATGAAGCGTTTCATGTAATTGATTTAAACAAATGTGAAGAAAGTACTTGAATTTAGTTTTTTTTTTAAATAATATAAAAATTACGAAGACAGGAAATGAGGAAAAGAAAATGAATCCTATTATAGACGAAATGGAAAAAGAAATAATAGCGGGCAAAGAATTACCTGAAATGAATCCCGGTGATACAGTAAAGGTATTCGTAAGAATTATTGAAGGAAACAAAGAAAGAACCCAAGCATTTGAAGGTACTTTAATAAAAGAACACGGTTCAGGATTAAACAAAACAATCACTGTAAGAAAAGTATTTCAAGGTGTTGGTGTAGAACGTGTATTCTTAGTAAATTCACCAAGAATTGAAAAAATTAATGTATTAAGAAAAGGTGATGTAAGACGTTCTAAATTGTATTACTTAAGAGAACGTGCAGGTAAAGCAACACGTATTAAGGAAAAAATTGAAAAAAGATAGTCATATACACTGGTATCCGGGACATATTGCAAAAGCCGAAAGACAGTTAAAAGAGAAATTAAATCTTTGTGATGTCGTAATTGAGGTTCTAGATGCAAGAATACCGTTTAGCAGTATTTATAACAATATTGAAACATTACTAGGCGGGAAACCTCGCCTAGTTTTGTTAAATAAGGCAGATTTGGTAGACAAAAACGAATTAAAATTATTTGTTGAAAAAATAAAAGAATCTTCAAAAATGCCTGTTATGGTTACGGATTCTAAAAATTCCAAAGATGTTCAAAGTATAGTCAAAGAAGTTTTAAATTTAGCTGAACCAAGAATTCAGACAATAATGGCAAAAGGTCTTTTGAGACGTCCTGCAAGAGTTATGGTTGTAGGTATGCCAAATGTTGGTAAATCAAGTGTTATCAATAAATTAACCAAATCTTCAAAAACAAAAATTGGAGCAAAAGCCGGTGTTACCCGTCAGCAACAGTGGGTAAGAATTAATAAAGATATTGATTTACTTGATACTCCCGGTATTATTCCAATGAGACAGGATAATCAGGAGGCTGCAACAAAACTGGCTTTTGTGAATTCTGTTTCTGAAAATGCCTATGACAACGAAACTGTTGCTCAAAAATTATTGGATATTTTGGCAAAAAAATATGCAGAGCCGCTAAAAGATTATTACAAAGTTGATGAATTAACTTTAGAAAAAATTGCAATAAGCAGAAATTGGATTACATCAGGTTCGGAAGCTGATATTGAAAGAACAGCAACATCAATATTAAAATACTTTAGAGATGGCAAATTAGGACAATTTATTTTAGATGAACTTATTTGAATTTGATAAATCTTTCAATAAAATTATAATAGGAACTGATGAAGCAGGCAGAGGTCCTGCCGCAGGCGGAGTTTTTGCGGCGGCTGTTTTTATAAATAATTCGGATATTGAAAAAGATTTATCAAAATTAAATGATTCCAAAAAACTTACAAAAAAAGTAAGAGAAGAATTGTATCCGATAATTTTAAATAATACTGTTAATTCAACCATATGTATTGAAGTCGAAGAAATAGAAAATACAAATATTTTGGCTTGTTCTTTAAAAGCTATGAAACTTGCTTGCGAAAACGTAATTTTGCAACTCACAAACGACCATTCACAATCAACTAATAACGATTCACAATTCACAATTCACCACTCACTATTCACTAACAACAATTCACCACTCACTATTCACAATTCACTACTTACCATAGTTGATGGAAATAAATTAATAAGAAATTATGATTATCCGCAAAAATTTATAATAAAAGGTGACGGAAAATCAGCCTCTATTGCAGCAGCAAGTATTTTAGCAAAAGTTTCAAGAGACAGATACATGGATGACCTTGATTTAAAATATCCTGAATATGGCTGGAAAAATAATGCGGGATATTTAACAAAAGAACATAGTGAAGCTATTTTAAAATATGGTATCACTCCTTATCATAGAAAAAAATTTTTAAGAAATCTTCTTGACGAATCAAAACAACTGACATTACTATAATAATTATGGATAACACTAAAAATATACCAAAAAATATATTTATTCAGGCATTTTTAAATTTAAAATGGTTTGAATGGGTAATGTTTTTAACAATGATTTTTATCGGCGGTTATTATGTTTTAACCGATAATACCCATCCTATGTGGTATTTAATTGTCAATTATATTTGTTCAATTATGGGTGTTTGCTGTATATTTCTTTGCGCGCATGCAAGCTGGGTTAATTGGATTTTCGGAATAGTAAATACCAGTTTGTATGTTGTGATTTTGGCATATAACCACGTATTTGGAACAATGGCTTTGGAATTGTTTTACTATTTACCCATAAATATTATGGGGCTGATAATGTGGAAAAAACATCTTGATAACAAAGAAAAAGACAAATGTAAAACACGTGTTATGAGTTGGAAAATGAGAATAATTATGGCAATAATTGTGATTTTGTGTGCTATTATTTGTCATTATATTCTTGTAAAAATAGGCGGAGCTACCGCTTGGTTTGATGCGTTTGTTGTTGCAGTCGGCTTGAATGCTATGTTTTATGAGGTTAAAAGATATGCCGATCAATATTATTTATGGATAATTGCAGATTTTATTGCAGTTATACAATGGTTTATTCTTGCTGATGTCATTATGTTTACCAAAAAAAGTATTTATTTGGTAATGGCAGTTATTGGCTTGTTTAACTGGAGAAGAATGCAAAAAGAACGAAATCTTGAAAATACCTAGTACAATAGGTTTTTAATATCATTTTTATTCACGTCATAGAGTGTTGAAACAATTTCTGTTATTTCTTTTGATTTAAATCTTTTTTCTTTTAATTTTGAGATTTTGTCTTTTAAATCCGCAAGTTCTGTTTTTTCTTGCGCAAAAGTCATACAAACAAATTCACCTTTTATTTCAGAATTTGAAAAATGTTCAATTATGTTTTGGATATCATCTGTAATGATTTCTTCAAACATTTTAGAAAGTTCTCTGCCTATGGCAATTTTAATGTTTTGATTTTTATTTTGAAGAGTTTTTAGAGTTTTTAAAATTCTGTTCGGAGATTCATAAAATACCATATTTGTATATTTATTTTCTTCGTATAAATCTGAAATTTGTTTTTCGCTTTTTGGTAAAAATCCGACAAATTTAAATTCTTCCGTATCTCTTGGAATTTGTGAAAGAAAAGTTGTAACGGCACAAGCCCCAGGAAGTGAAGTTACTTTAATATTATTCTTTTTAAGTTCTGAAAGTAAAACAGAACCGGGATCACAAATCATCGGCGTTCCGGCATCGGATACAAGTGCAACAGTTTTACCTTCTTTTATAAAGTTAAGCATAAAATCAACGCGTTCTTTTTCATTGTATTTATGATAAGAAATACATTTTGTTTTGATATCATAATGATTTAAAAGCTTTTGAGTAACTCTTGAATCTTCACATGCAATAATATCAACTTCTTTCAAAACTTCAATTGCTCTAAAAGTTATGTCAGATATATTTCCAATAGGTGTAGGGACTATGTAAAAATCAAATTTTCTTCTCATATGTAAAGTTTACCAAAAATATTGCACGATTGGAATGTTTATTTTAAAATGAATTAGTAATAATAACAAATAAAGGGGAGAATTAAAATGTCAAGAAAACCAATAATTGCAGGTAACTGGAAAATGAATCTGTTACAAGATGAAGCAAAAGATTTATTTATGGGTGTTGCAAAACATGCAGAAGAATATACAGCAGAACAATTACCAACAATCGTAATTGCACCTGTATTTACATCAATAGCAGCAGTAGAAAGCATGAGATGTGATAAATGCAGACCATTAGTAAAAACAGCAGCACAAAATTGCCACTGGGAATCATCAGGAGCATATACGGGTGAAATTTCTGTAGAAATGATTAAAGATGCAGGTTGTGATTATATAATTATCGGTCACTCTGAAAGAAGACAATATTTCTCAGAAACTGATGAAATGATTAATAAAAAAGCAAAAGCAATATTAAAAGGCGGTTTATTACCG
>CADCPD010000002.1 GCA_902803265.1 uncultured bacterium
TACATCTTCTGACATACTTCAAACATTGACATATTTAGGTAGTTAATAAATATTAAGAAATATTAAGCAGCTATACTTTATGTAAGTTTATGTCTAAAACCATGTGGTGACATGGTTTTGGGCAGATAAAAAAAGGAGGTAAAATACATCAGAAAACAAATTCTTGTCCAAACATGAAACATATTATATAATCAGAATATGTTCATCAAGGACATATCTTGTAGGAGTAATATCCCTTATGATTGAAAAAATTAAAAACAATCTATTACGAATACAAGAAAACATCGTACCTTATACCGTGAATATCATTGCAGTAACAAAGTATTATGATGAAGAAGTGATGCTTTGTGCATATAAAGCAGGCTTAAGACACTTTGGTGAATCGAAAGCAGTGGAAGCAGTAAAAAAGATTGATAAATTACCATATGAAGTTAAAGAAAATTCAACCTTTCATTTTATAGGGCACCTTCAATCCAACAAGGTAAAATTAGTTGTTAATCATTTTGACTATATTCACTCTGTAGATTCTCTAAAGGTAGCAAATCTTATTTCTGAAGAAGCATTGAAAATTAATAAAAAACAAAATGTTTTTTTGCAAATTAATAATGCTAACGAAGAACAAAAATATGGATTTGATAAACAAACTCTTTTGAATAATTTTGAAGAAATCACCAAATTAAAAGGTTTGAATGTTTTAGGCCTTATGAATATAGCTCCGCTTGAAGCTTCAAAAGAACAGCTTAATGCTTTATTTGCAGATGTGAAAATTTTTCAAAAAGAATTAGAAGAAAAATTTAAATTCAAACTAAATGATATTTCAATGGGTATGAGTAACGACTATGATATTGCTGTATCAAATGGCGCGACTTGGGTACGAATCGGTACAAAATTATTTAGTTAAATCATATTGGAGGACGGATTAGTGGCAATTACAGATGGTATTAGAGGAATAGTAGACTTTTTAACACAAGGTATTGAATCTCGTGACGGAGATGATATTTTTACAGATATGGTTGAAGATGGTGAAGAATATATGACTGATGATAATTTAGCATTGGCACCTATGCCTGTTAATAATAAAAACAATAAAAAAGCTGAATCAAATGTTGTATCTCATCCTAATTTTAACAGAGGTGCATATGAAGTAGTTATTGTTGAACCTCATTCTTTTAGCGAAGCTGGTTCAATCGTTCAAAATTTAATCGATAGAAAAACAGTAGTTTTAAATCTACATTTACTAGATAAAGATCAATCGCAAAGAACAATTGACTTTGTTTGTGGTGCAGCTCATGCATTAAGCGGCAAACCTCAAAAAGTTGGTGATATGGTTTTTGTATTTACTCCAAGCAATGTAACAATGTCTGTTGATACTCAAGCTTCAGGCTCTAAATTTGCTGATATTTGGGGTAAATCTCTATAAGTTTCATATATATTATGATTTGTGATAGTTGGATTTCCGGGGTGCTTTTTAGTACCCCTTTATTTTTGTTTTTATTGTTGCAATATTTGCAATTTAATTAAATTTGATTTATTCTTTTATTGATAGGTAGAGTGCCGGGTTGGAATTAAAAAACTTACCGGCGATATTATAAATTAAGGAGAATGATAAATGGTATCAAAAAATTTTTTATTTACTTCTGAATCAGTAACAGAAGGACATCCGGATAAGGTATGTGATCAAATATCTGATGCTATCTTGGATGAATTTTTAACAAAGAGTCCAAAGTCTCGTGTTGCTGCAGAAACAACTGTTACAACAGGTATGGCTTTAGTATGCGGGGAAATAACATCAGATTGTTATGTTGATATTCCTCAAATAGTTCGTAATACTATAAAAAATATTGGTTATGAAGGAGAAAATGGCGGAGGTTTTGATTATAAAACTTGTGCTGTTTTAACAAGTATTGACGAACAGTCAACTGATATTGCAGGTGGGGTTAACAAATCTCTTGAAGCAAGAGATAATAGTGCATCAACTTCTGTTAATGAAACAGAAGATATTGGTGCTGGTGACCAAGGTATAATGTTTGGTTATGCTTGTAATGAAACCCCTGAATTGATGCCTCTTCCTATAAGTTTGGCACACAAATTATCTTACAGATTATCAAGAGTTAGAAAAAAAGGTATTGTAGATTATTTAAGACCTGACGGTAAATCTCAAGTTACTGTTGAATATGTTGACGGTAAACCATCTAGAATACATACTGTTTTAATATCAACTCAGCATGATCCAGTAATTGGAACTGTAAGTGATAATACTCAGGTTCAAGCAATTATTGAAAAAGATATAAAAGAACACGTAATTGACTATGTATTTAAAAAAGAAGCAATAAAACCTGATGAAAATACCGTAATTTTAGTAAATCCTTCAGGTAGATTTGTAATAGGTGGTCCACAAGGTGACGCAGGTTTAACCGGAAGAAAAATTATTGTTGATACTTATGGTGGATATTCAAGACATGGAGGCGGTGCTTTTTCAGGTAAAGATCCAACAAAAGTTGACCGTTCAGCTGCTTATGCTGCAAGATATGTTGCAAAAAATGTTGTAGCTTCAGGATTAGCTGATAAGTGTGAAATTGAACTTGCTTATGCGATTGGTGTTGCTGAGCCTGTTTCTATTTTGGTTGATACTTTTGGTACAGGTAAAATATCAGATGATGATATTTCTGAAATAGTTAATGAATTATTTGATTTGAGACCTGTTGCTATTATCAATAAGTTTGATTTGCGTGGTTTACCTGCTAAGAATGGTGGTAAATTTTACCAAAAACTTGCGGCTTATGGTCATATGGGAAGAACTGATATTGAAGTTCCTTGGGAAGAAACCGATATGGCTGAAAATATTAGAGTAAAATCTGAAAAGTACGCTGCTTGCGTTTAATTTTAAGTTTACAAGACATCACTATTTATGGTGATGTCTTGTTTTATGGGATAAATTATAGATGAAACAATTAGCCTTAAATTATTACAAAAATTGGTATTCTTGCTCTGAATGTGTTGTTAAAGCTGCTATTGATAAAGGATATTGTGGTGAAGATTTATTAAAAATTGCAACTCCTTTTTCCGGAGGTATGGCATCGGGTTGTTTGTGCGGTGCTGTTGCAGGTGCTTTAATTGTGATTGGTTCGGTGTTTAATAAAGAAGATTCAAAGCTTATGGCTAATGATTTTATTAAAAAATTTATGGCAGATAATAAAGCTACTTGTTGCAGTGTTCTTTCTCATGGTCTTGATAAAGGTTCAGCGGAAAGACGAGAACTTTGTAAAAATTATGTTTCTAATTGTGCTTATATTTTAGAAAAAATGATTAAAAGTAAACTTTGTATTCGATGTGATTAAGGCAGGTTTTTATGTATAAAAAGAGAGTTTTATTTGTAGGTATTCCAGAAATGGCTTATGTTTGTCTGGATGGGCTTTTAAAAGAAGGTGTTAATCTTGTCGGGGTTGTAGGACCTAAAAAAAGCCATAATACATATGATTCTTTTAAAGAATATGTTCTCTTTAGAAAATTAAATTTTATTGAATATGATTCGTTGAAAGATGAAAAATTTTTAAATACACTACGGGATTTAAATATTGATATAGCTGTAGTTTGTTCATTTAATTATAAAATCCCAAAAGTAATGCTTGATATTCCAAAAGACGGTTTTGTTAATGTTCATCCGTCTTTGCTTCCAAAATATAGAGGCGGAAATCCTTATAGTGCAGTAATTATGAATAATGAATCAGAAACAGGTGTTACTCTTCATTTGATGGATGAAGGTTTTGATACAGGTGATATTATTCTTCAAAAAACTTGTTCATTAACTGTTAATGAAACGATGGGGACATTGTTTAATAAGACTAATTTTATTGGTTTGGAAATGCTTATTGAAGTATTGCAAAATTATGAATTAGGAATTCTAAACAGACAAAAACAACCTGAAGGAAAATATCCTGTAGGAAATGGTTTAAGTGATGAAGATTTATTTATTGATTTTAATAAAAACCCTGAAGAAATTGAACGTTTTGTAAGGGCTTTAAATCCGTTTTTTAATGCTTCGTGTATGTTCAGGGGAATACACGTAAAGGTATATTGGGTAGAAACAGCTTATGGTTTTAAACCAGCAACAGTTCCGAACGGTCATATTGAAAAAATTGAAGATAATAAAATGTTTATTGCTGTAAAAAATGGTTATGTTATACCTACAATGCTTCAATTTGGAAGTTTCTTCGTATGTAATTCCAAAAAATTTATAGAGTTGCTTAAACCACAAGTTGGTGAAGAATTTATAGGAAAAATATAGTTATGAATAAATTAAATTTTTTAACTGCGGGAATTCCTGCAAGTGCAAAAAAATCGTCATATGAAGATGGGTTAAAAGTCCTTGATGAATTAAATTTAGATGGTTTAGAAGTCGAATTTGTAAGAGGCGTAAGAATTTCTGATGTTAGTAAAGAAGTTCTGATTAAAAATAATAAAAACTTTATATTTACTGCTCATGCACCGTTTTTTATTAATCTAAATGCAAAAGAACCAGATAAAGTCGAAGCCAGTATCAGAAGAATAATTGAAACTGCTGAAGTTACTAATGATTTTGGCGGTTATAGTATAGTTTTCCATGCTGCATATTATTTGGGTGATGATAAGGAAAAAACTTATAATACTGTGAAACAGCATTTATCGACAATTTGTAATCAAATGGAAGAAGAAAATAATAAAATTTGGATAAGACCGGAAACAACCGGTAAAGGTACTCAATGGGGAGATTTGGATGAGATTATAAAAATGTCTAATGAATTTGCTCAAGTTCTTCCTTGTGTTGATTTTGCTCATTTGCATGCACGTTCAAATGGCGGATTTAATACATATGACGATTTTTGCAAAATTTTAGAACGTATTGGAACAGAAATAGGCTCTTATGCTCTTAATAATTTTCATGCTCATATTGCAGGTATTGCATATGGTGAAAAAGGCGAAAAGCATCATTTGAACTTTGAAGATGCTGATATGAATTATAAAGATCTAATCAGAGCTTTTAAAGACTTTAATGTTAAAGGTGTAGTTGTTTGTGAAAGCCCTAATATTGAAGTTGACACAAATATATTGAAAGAGTATTATAACTCACTGTAGAGAGAGGTTATTATGATAGATGAGACATCAAAGTTCTTTAAAGAACGTGAATTTAATATAAGATACAGTGAAATGGATTATCATAAAGTTTTAAAACCATCAGCTATGTTAAATTTTTTGCAAGATTTAGCAACTTTTGCTGCTGATGCGGGCGGATTTGGTTATGATGCAATTGTTGCTCATAATTTGGGTTGGTTTTTGTTGAAATATCACATGGAATTTAATGATTATCCTAAAAACGTTGAAAATCTTTTGATAAAAACAGAAGCTCGAGGCTATAATAAACTTTTTGCATTACGTGATTTTGAAATATATAATGTTGAAAATAAAAATTTAATCGGTAGAGTAATCAGTCAATGGGCGCTTGTTAATATGGATGATAAATCAATGGTTTCTCCTGCAGATATTTTTTCGTTTATGTTTAAAATGCAAAAAAGAGAAGATGATTTATCTTTTGAAAAAATTCATCCTCTTGAAAGAATTGATTATGCTGAAGAATTTAAAGTTCGCTATGATGATATTGATGTAAATCAGCATGTTAATAATATGAATTATATTGTTTGGGCATTTGAAGCATTACCAAAAGAATTTAAAGATAAATATAAAATTAAAACACTTGATATGCTTTATAAAAAAGAAATTCAATATGGTAATACTGTTCTTTCAGAAGTTCAAATTGATGAAAATATTGCAAAAATATCAGTTAAAAACAAATTAACAGATGAAGAATTATGTCTTGTAAAAGCTGAATTTACTGATGTTAAGTAATAAAATTACTTAATTATCATAAAAGATTTTAATTTTCTTCCGGTATCTCCGTTAAATTGTTTTGAAATTAAGTGGATATTTTGATAATCAAGGGACGTAGAGCTTCCTCCGTCAAAAGCCATAGCTTTTTCAAAACCTAAATTTTTACAGATTATAGCAACTTCACTCATAGTCTTTGGGTTGTCTGTCGGAAAAATTAATATGTGTAAATCGTTATCTTTTATTCCGACGATTGTTCTTGCTGCTCTATAAAGCACAGAAGCCGATTGTCTTACGACTTTGTTATTCTTTCGTACGATAAAAAATTCATTTTGCAAATTTTTATCTAAATCACAAACAGGCAAAAGTTGCGGTCCGCCTTGAGCAGATGCTATTATTTTGCAATGCTTGCAAGCAGGTTCGTTATGTCTTGCTATTTGATATTTATATTTAAATCCGCATTTTAATATTCTCAATTCTGAACGATTTAAAATTTTGTCCATATATGGTGCAAGTTCTTTATTTGACATTAAAGATTTATTTTTTGTCGGGTCTGCTATTATTTTTCTATTGTTAACTATGTAAGATATGGTTTGTTGATTTTTTAAATCAAAAAAGCCTGTGTTTATGGTTAGTTTTGAATTATATTTGTCATGTATTTCTTTGTTTGTTACTAACTTATCACTTTGTACAAATTTTATTTTTTTCTTTATTTTTTCACCTTTTAAAGTAATATGATAAAATCCGTTTTCAAACGTAACACCAATATTATCTGCAAATGCATATGATGGAAGTAGCATTAATATAAAAAGTAATATTATTTTTTTTACCATAATTATAAATCCTTAGACTTGTAAAACCCAAAAATTGCTAATAAAAACGCTACAGGAGGTATTCCGGCTGTTAATAAAGGATGTAATACACCTTTTTCAGCTAATAAATCGAAAAACGGAAGGGTAATATAGTAAACAAAAATACAAGCTATTGCAATTGTAAATCCAATAAGTCTTTGTTCTCTTGGTTTTGAAAAGCCTAAAAGAGCACCCATTACTGCTAATAATATACATACGAACGGATGGAAAAATCTCTGAAAATATTTATTTTGCATTAATCTGTATTCTTCATCCAAATCTTCTTTTTTCAAAAGCTGAATATATTTTCTCAATTCACCGTTAGTAAATTCACGATCTCTTTTTCCTGCATTAATTATTAATGTTTCTGCATCTTTAGCGTCGCTTCCTTCAAGAATTTTCATGTTTTCTAATTTTGAAATTTTTGTATAAATCCCGTCTCTTGAAATTTCGTATTTTATAATATCGTTTAAAAGCCAATAATTATCATTAGTTTGACCTTCTTTTGCAATGTAAATATAATCTAAGCCATGTAAATCTTGATATAGTTGTTTTGAAAAATCTAATACTATAATTTTTTTCATTTTTCCATCATGATAATTTGAAACAATTATACTTTGTTGAGGAACATTATTTTTATCTTTTTTTGTGTAAATGTATTGAATATTAGGTTTATATGCATCCAGTTTTTGTTCAGTTTTCTCTGCAATGGGGATTAATTTATCGTAAGTTATAAAACATAAAATTGTGCCTATAAAACTCAGAACAATGACAGGTCTGATAATTCTTTTGAAAGATAAACCTATTGCTCTGAATATAGTTAATTCAGAATCTTTGCTCAATTTATCAAATGTAAATAATGTTCCAAGCAACAAACCTACAGGCAAAGCTTTTCCTAAAATTTTTGGTAATTCTAAGAGTAGTACTAAGATTGCTTCTTTTGGTGTATATACTCCGTTTATTGTGAGTTTTATAGTGTTTAATAATATTTCAGGTGCAATCCACACGATTGTGAATAACAAAATGGCAACACAAGTTGTTACTAAAAGTTGGTTAAATATATACTTGTCATATATAGTAAATTTGAGTAACTTTTTTGCCATGTTATAGTTCGAAATCCTTTCCTAAATAGAATTCTTTTGCAACCGGATCAACAGCAACTTCTTCGCTTTTACCTTGAATTTTTATTTTTCCGTCAAAAATAATATATGCTCTATCTGTAATAGATAGAGTTGCTTTTGGGTTATGGTCTGTAATTAAAACCCCTAATCCTTTATCTTCAGATAATTTTCTGATGTTTTCTTTAATTTCTCCAATTGCAATAGGGTCAATCCCTGTAAATGGCTCATCAAGTAAAATGAAATCAGGGCTTGCTGCTAGTGCTCTTGCAAGTTCGACTCTTCTTCTTTCCCCACCGGATAATTGAATACCGGTATAACTTCTTAATTTAGTCATACCAAATTCATCTAATAATTCCTCAAGTTTACGTTTCTTTTCATCTTCCGTTAACTTATTATTCATTTGAAGAACTAATTTTATATTATCATCAACAGTTAGTTTTCTAAAAATGGAAGCTTCTTGCGGTAGATAACCTATACCGTTAACGGCGCGGATGTTCATTGGCCATTCTGAAATGTCGGTTCCGTTTAAAAGTACTTGACCTTTATTTGGTTTTACAAGGCCTACAACCATATAAAATGTTGTTGTCTTCCCTGCTCCATTCGGGCCGAGTAAACAAACCACTTCTCCTTTGTTTACTTCAAAAGAAACATCATTTACTACGCTTCTGTCTCCATATATTTTTACAAGATTTTTAGTTTCTATCTTCATGAAAACCTCTCTTTATTAAGATTTTATGTTAAAAAAAGTTTTATTACAATTATTTTTGAGCAATGATTTCTGAAAGTTTTGAAGTATCATTCAAAATATATTTGTTTGCAAGGTCAAAGACTAAATTTGCAGGATATTTTTTTGCCCCAATATTTAGAAGAATTTTTCCTGCTTCATAATTATAAACTATTATATCGTTAGTTCTATTGAAGGTTAAATTATCATAGAAATTGGCTACTGCAATAATTTTACTTATTTCTGTCATATTTTCAACGGTAAGTCCTTTTGGAAAACCGCTTTTATCCGTACATATATGGTGTTCAAGAGCAGGTCTTGCAACTGCATTACCTAATTTAAAGATTTCTTTTATTATTTTGTATCCTATAATTACATGTTTTTCGTATTCAGCTTGTTCGTGGACGTATAAAACTTTTTTATAAACAGTATTCTCATCCAGTCTTGTCTTTCCGATATCGTGCATTAAGCCGCTTAGTATTACATCTCTTATATCTACATTAATATCCAAATTGGTGTATGCTATAAATGCTGAAATTATTGCTACATTTAATTCATGACAATTCTTGTAATTTCCGAATAATTTTAGTTGAGAAACATGTCTTACACTGCTTATTTTGCTCATAAGTTCATGTTCTATTACTTTCATTAATTTTATAAACTTTGTCTGAGCTATTACATAATTTTGAACTTCAATTTCGTCATAAACATCTCTGTAAAATTCTTTCATTTCAATCTGTAAATCAGGAGAAAATATAGATTTTGTATTTATAGTAAGATCTTTTGTTATAGTTCTGTCATTTATTCTTGATTTTATTGATTCAGGTATTTGGGTGTCAATTTCAGATTCATTTTGAGCATTGTCGTTAGGATTTGAAATTGCATTAAGAAGTTGTTGTCTGTTAGCATTTTCCTGCTCAAGTTTTCTCTTCATTACCAGAGGGTTTTCTCTAGCTTGGATAGATTTTTTTTGATAATTTTCATCATAAATAAGTACAAGTTCCTCTCTTAACTCCAATAATTTCCCAGGAGTTAATAAATCACCTGTATACATTAAAATATGACCTTTTTCATTGTAGATGTTAAAAGGTATTTTTTTAAATTTAACAAGTTCTTTTAAAGGGAGCTCTTTCATTGTGTTTATTATAGCATGTTTTTGCATAAAAAAAAGCTATGTACAAAGGTGTGCATAGCTAATGATTAGGGATATGTGTATCGTTGTCTCTAAGGAGTATGGTATTATACTAGCAATATGTTAAGATTTTTAAATCATAATTTTGTATGATTTATTATTTTATTAATTTTGTATAACGGTTTAAAATTTTATGTTAAAGTATAAGATGTAGATTTGATGAATAGGAGATTCTTATGAAAGAATTTAAACATGTACCTTTAGACGGAAAAAATATTACTGAATCTGATATAAAAAAGATAATAAAAGAAAAAAATGTAAAATTTATAGAATTGCAGTTCGTTGATATAAATGGACAAGTTAAGAGTTTGACAATTCCTTCAGAGCACATTGATAAGGCTTTAGAAAACGAAATGATGTTAGACGGTTCTTCAATAAAGGGCTTTAGAAGTATAGAAACATCTGATATGTTGTTTTTCCCGGATAAAAATACTTTTAGAATTTTGCCTTGGAGAGAATTTGACGGAACAAATACAGCAAGATTAATTTGTGATATTCATAATGCAGACGGAACTCCTTTTGAGGGCTGTCCTCGTTGTAATTTAAAAAGAATGATGACAGATGCTGCAAAATTAGGTTACACAATGAATATGGGGCCTGAAGTTGAATTCTTCTTGTTTAAGCGTGATGGAGAAAATCATCCTACAACTTTAACAGTTGATAAAGCAGGTTATTATGATATAGGACCTGATGATTTGGGTGAAGATATTCGTGCTGAAATAGTTTTAACCCTTCAAGAAATGGGGTTTGATATAGAAGCTTCTCACCATGAAGTTGCTGATAGCCAACACGAAATAGATTTTAAATATGCGGATATTTTGACAGCCGCAGATAATGTTGCGACTTTTAAAATTGCAGTTAAAGCTATTGCAGCTCAATATGGTTTGCATGCAACCTTTATGGCAAAACCTATTTACGGAATAAACGGTTCAGGTATGCACTGCAATGTTTCTCTTTTCAAAGATGGTAAAAATGCATTTTATGATCCTGATACAGAATCTCAGCTATCAGATGTTGCTATGTATTCAATTGGCGGAATGTTGAAGCATGTAAAAGGAATTACTGCTGTTACAAATCCTACTGTAAACAGTTTCAAACGTTTGGTTCCTGGTTATGAAGCTCCTGTTTATTTAGCTTGGTCACTTGCAAACAGAAGTGCACTATTAAGAGTTCCTGCTAAACGTGGTAATGCTACAAGGGTTGAACTTCGTTCTCCTGATCCTTCTTGTAATCCATATTTGGCATTTGCAGTTATTTTAGGTGCTTGTGTTGATGGTGTTAAAAATAAAATTAAACCGCCAAAGCAAGTAGAAGCTAACATTTACGCATTAACTCCAGAAGAAAGAAAGAAAAAGAAAATAGATTCACTTCCGGGAAGTTTAGCTGAAGCACTTTACTTTTTGGAAAATTCCAAAGTTGCAAAAACAGCTTTAGGTCCTCACGTATATAATGAATTTACTGAAACTAAGCACAAAGAATGGGATTCTTTTAGAACGTATGTTTCTCAATGGGAATTAGATAAATATTCTGAAAGATATTAATAAAATTTAAACGAGCCTTAATAGAGGCTCGTTTTTTTACTGGAATTTTTTTAATATTTGATTTAGTATGATTTTATTGTTTTAAAAGGTTTAATTTATGGAAAGTATAAATTCATCTGTAGTTATTGTAGGAAGTGGTATTTCAGGATTGTATTGTGCGTTAAAATTGGCGGAAACTTGTCCTGAAATTCATAATATATCTTTGATTACAAAGTCTGAAATTAAAAAGTGTAATTCTCATTTCGCGCAAGGCGGGATTGTTGGAGTTATGAGTGAAAATACTAAAGATTCTCACGAGTCTCATATTGCAGATACATTAAAGGCTGGTGCGGGATTAAGTGATTTTGATGTTGTTAAATATATTTCAGAAACATCTGAAACGGTTATTAATGATTTAATAGCTCACGGTGTAGCTTTTGACAGAAATGATGAAGGAAAACTTAATTTTACTCTTGAAGGAGCACATAGTGTAAAAAGGATTCTTCATTCAGGAGGAGATGCAACAGGCAGAATTATGGAAGATGTTCTTGTTGATAATGTCTTTAATAATCAAAAGATAACCGTTTATGAAAATACTTTAGCTGTTGAATTACTTGTTACGGATGATAAAACTTGTAATGGTCTTATTGCATATAGTGAAAATAGAGATGAATATTTGAGATTTAATTCTTCAATAGTTATTCTTGCGACAGGTGGTATGGGTCAGTTATATCCATATACAACGAATCCTTCTGTAGCTACAGGAGATGGAGTTGCTCTTGCATACAGTGCAGGTGCTGTTGTTCAAGATTTGGAATTTATTCAGTTTCACCCAACAGCATTAGCTCTGGATTTACCTGAATGTAATTTTCTAATAAGTGAAGCTGTAAGAGGGGAAGGTGCAAAACTTTGTCTTTCTGAGGGTTCTTTATTTATGGAAAAATATCATGAAAAACAAGAGCTTGCGCCGAGAGATGTTGTTGCAAGAGCTATTTTTAATGAAATGATAGAAAATAATTTAGACAATGTATTTTTGAATGCTACTGTTATTGATAAAAATGTTTTAGAAAAAAGATTTCCTACTATTTCGAAAATTTGTTCGGAATATGGTATTGATATAAGTAAGGATTATATACCGGTATTTCCTGCAGCTCACTATTCAATGGGAGGGATAAAAACTGATTTAAAAGGTCAAACTTCTGTAAATGGTCTTTATGCTGTTGGAGAAACTGCGTCTACTGGTTTGCATGGTGCAAACAGACTTGCAAGTAATTCCCTTTTGGAATGTTTGGTTGTTCCTTATAGTCTTTGTGAACATATTAAAAATTCAAATATAAACGAAATTTGTGATAGTGATAATAATTTTGATAATATAATTGCAGAATATTCGAAGGAATTAGGTTTTGTTCAATATGATGTTTCAATTTTGAAAAACAAGCTTAAAAATGTAATGTGGGAAAATGTTTCTATTATAAGAAACGCAGAATCTTTAAGTAGAGCAAAAGAAGAAATTTCAAAACTAAAAACTCAGTTTTTGAGAAACAAAAAATGTATTAATATTGCAGAGTATGAATTTAAGAATATGTTGTTAATTTCAGAATTAATTGTTGATTCTGCAATTGAGAGAAAAGAATCAAGAGGTGCTCATTATAGAACTGATTATTTATCACAAAATGAAATCGCTGAGCACAGTAAATTAATAAATAAAGAAGGAGAGTTGGTCTTTGTTAAATAAATTTATGGTAAAAGAGCATGTTAGAAATGCACTTAAAGAAGATATAGGTTTTATAGATGTTACAACTGATATATTAACAGATAATGGAAA
>CADCPD010000003.1 GCA_902803265.1 uncultured bacterium
TATCTGTTTCATCTAAAATATCAGGAATATCTTCTATAAATTTTTCTAAATCTATTTTGTCTTTACCTGAGTTATTTTTTGTCGGCATTTTCTACATATCCGATGTATGGTAAATTTCTGTAAAATCCAAGATAATCCAAACCATAGCCTACAACAAATTTATTATCGATAACAAAACCGTGATAATCGGCATCTACATCTGTTTGTCTTGATATTTTTTTATCTAAAAGCGAACAGAATTTTGTAGATTTTGTTTTGAAGTTCAAATCAATGAAATCAAGTAAAAATTTCGCTGTTAAACCTGTATCTATGATATCTTCTACAATTAGAACATTTTTTCCGTTCAAGTCAGGTAATGATATATCTACGGCATTTACTTTTCCTGTAGATTTAAATCCGTGACCATAGCTTGATAATCTTATAAATTCCATGCACACAGGCATAGTTAGATGTTTTGATAGATCAATTGCAAAAAATACTGAGCCTTTTAGTACGGATATTAAATAAACTTCTTCATCTTTGTAGAAATCATTTAGTTCGTCTGCTATTTCTTTTATTCTTTTTTGTAATTCGTCTTCTGTAAAAAGTGGTTTCAAATCACTGATTTTTAAATCTAACATATCTTTATTGTCCCTTCCTATTATTTAAGGATATCACATAATTTGGTTTTGAGACAACTTTGATTTTATCATTTAGTCCATACGGTGGAGCCCAATAAACTTCATTTCCTTTACATAAAAAGATTAAAGAATCCTTTTCATGATTTTTAATTTTTTTTGCATTTAGGTATTTTTTTAATTTTTGAGTACCATTTATACCTAATGGTTGAATGTAATCGCCTTCTTCTCGGCTTCTAAGTTCAAAGTTTATTGGTTCTTTAATTTCTACAAAAGCTTTAAATTCTTTGTCATCAGGAAATTTTTCAGGAATATTTCCATCATACTTTTTTATTTCAAAAATATAATCTAAATATTGGTATTTACCTTCTCCGTCGATACTAACTTTTAAAGTTGGTTTTTGGCTTTTTGTTATAACTTCTATTGTATCTTTTGATACAAATAACCATAAATCATTTGTCAGAGATATTTTTGAACCGCAGTTCAAGTTTTTATTTTTTTCTATAAAATTAAAGATATCGTTTATTCTCTTTGAATCATAATCGATATTGTGTTTTATATATATATTTAAAATAATTCTTTTTTTTATGTGTTCAGAAAGTTCATTATACTTGTCTGTTAGTATTTTTTCACCACATTTAATACTTTTTTCTGTATTTTTTATTAAATCTTCAATAAGTTCCTCGTCCGCTTCTGCAATTTTTGTCAAATTACTGATGCTATCCAAATATTTTGAATTTATCTTTTCAAATTTTGGTAAAATTTCATTTCGGATATAATTTCTGTTGTAATCATTATCAAAATTTGTTGAATCAATTACATATTTTAGATTATTTTTTTTGCAATATTCTTCAATATCGGCTCTGGACGTGTTTATAAGAGGTCGTATAAAATCATCCCTTTTTTCTTTTATTGAGCACAACCCTTTTATACCTGTACCTTTTATAATTCTATAAATAAGTGTTTCTGCATTATCATTTTTATTGTGCGCTAATATAATTGCATCAGCGTTTGTTTTTTCAATGCATTCTTTAAAAAATTCGTATCTTAATTCTCTTGCATTTGTTTCTGTGTGCTTTTCATTTTCAGATAAAGTTTCTGTCAGTATTTCCAAATGTCTTTCATTTGCAAAATTTATGCAAAACTGCATATCAGAAAGAGATTGTTCCCCTCTCCAATTATGATTTAAATGACAAAGTATTATTTTAAATCCGACCTCTAAAGATAATTTACATAATATATCGCTAAGGCAAACTGAATCGGCTCCACCTGATAAACCCACAAGCAGAATTTTATTTTGTTCTGCAAGATTATACTTTTTTAAAATTTCTAAAACTGTTTCTAGCATGAACCTTTATTTATTTCGTTAATAATACCTTGTTTTATTTCAACAACATCAGCACCTAAGTGTTCTAATGTTTTCATTGCGACAGATTCCGGTATCATTGTTATCGCTTGTAACAAATGGTGAGCTTCTATTCTTTTTTTATTTTCTTTTTTCGCTATCGTCCACGCAAGCTCAAGAATTTTCTTTGCATTATCGGTAAAGGTTACTTCACTGTCTGTATAATCGTTTCCGTAACCTACATAATTTTCTACGGTTAATCTTACATCTTTTATTGTAATTTCAAGTTCTGTTAATACTCTTGCTGCAATATTTGAAGCTTCTCCAAGTATTCCTATTAAGAACATTTCTGTTCCGACTACATTTTTACCTAATCTATGAGCTTCTTGTTTTGCCAATTTCATTATTGTTAAGCCTTCGCTCATCGATTTTTCGATAGGTTTTAATATGTCGTCTTTTAGTTTTGTATCAGAAATATTTAATTTTCTAAATATGTCATACGCAATACCTTTTTTAAGTTTTAGCATTCCAAGTATAACATGCTCAGGTGTTACTTCGGATGAACCAAGTTCTTTTGCCGTTTGTAATGCTGTATTCATTATTATAAAAGCGTTTGGCGTAAATACTATTTGTTGTCCTTCGAATTCTGCTTTTCTGCTTGAAATTTTATTTAATTCCTCGTTGAATAATTCTGCCGTTACTCCATTATCTTCAAGTATTTTTGTAAGTTCTGATGATTTATCTTCAAGTATTGATGATATAATTTGGTCTGTCCCTAAAATTTCGTAATTTGATGAACGTAACTTCATTACAGCTCTTTCAAATATTTCAGATGCTGTATCTCCGTCAAATAATCTTTCTGCTGTTCTGTATTTTTGTTCTTCTACTGTTATTTCATATTTTTCAGGATGTTCAAGTTTTTTTATTTTCTTTTGAACAAGTCTTTTTAATAAATCTTGTGCTTGAGCTGTATTAAATTTGAATTTTTCAAGCAATCGGCCAATATATGAATTTTTATTCTCAAGTGCTGCAAGAAAAATATGTTCGTATAAAACAATTTGGTTATTAGATAATGTTGCCAAATCAAGCGCATATTTTAATAAATTTTTTGATGGTTCACTAAATTGCGGTGTCGCTTTTAAATTTACAGATTTTTCAAAACGAAGTTTTTCTTCGGTTGCTTCATAAAATTTTTCGTAAGTTATGTTGTACATCTTAAATATTTTTAGCGAAATACCTCTGGATTCTTTTATTATCGCTAAAAATATATGTTCAGGCTGAATCAATGAATGATTCATTTTCTTAGCTTCTTTTTGAGCCTGTGTTACAACATTTATTGCTTTTTCTGTGTATTTCTCAAACAATTTTAACCTCGTTTTTATTTTACAAAATTAGTCTTCTTCGTCAAAACTTTCTATGTATTCTGAAACTCTGTCAAATTCTTCATCGTCATCTATTGTTTCAAATGAATAACCGTCTGCTTCTTGTATTAATCTCATTAATACGATTTCATTATCATTTTCTTCTTTATCTTTTTCATCTCCCGGTAATAATAATGCGTATTCTTTATCTTCAAATTGGACAATATCAAATAATTCAAATTTTATTAAATTACCGTTTTCATCTATTGTTTCTACTATGCTTTTTTCTTCATCTTTAGACATTTTATACTCACTTTCTGTTATTGTTTACTTAAATATTGTTCAAGTATTATACAAGCACTTTCTATATCAACAAGGCCTTTATCTTTTTTGAAATTTATTTTTTTTTCTCTTAAGTTTTCTTCAGCCGTTTCACTGGTTAATCGTTCATCTTCCATGATGATAGTGTATTTATTTTTTAATTTTTCGGCAAAACCCAAA
>CADCPD010000004.1 GCA_902803265.1 uncultured bacterium
CGTGCCATTAATCTTACAAAAAATACCTCTGATTATTTAAGTAAAGAACAAGACTTTAAAGCTAATTATCAAACTAATAAAAAAATTATAATTTATGATTCTGCTTTCGATAATTCTATAAACTGTCCGTATGGTAGAAAATTCCAAACAGCTCTAAATAGTGTAAAATCAAATGAAAATATAAGAAGATATTTCGATTTTTACCATTTACCTCCTCTAAAACCTTACATGTCAAAAAACGACATGGAAAAATATAAGCAGATGACAGGCAATTACCCTGCTGATGTTGTTACCAAAGAAGAAGCTGATATAGCTCTGAATTTCCACAAAACATGCTCACTATTTTGTGTCGTAAATCCAAAAACTAATCATGTAATAACTTTTTCCGGTGTTGGTGCAGACGAGGCAGAGGTTTTACCTGACATGCTAAACTATATGAAAAATCATGAGTGGTAGCAGTTGTGGTTCTCATCCACCATTAAAGATCCAAACAAAAACGGCAATTACTAGTGTAATCACCGTTTTGTATAAAAATTTGGGCAGGGGTGTCTTGTCTTGCTCACTCGCGCTTAACGGGACTTCGCTTGCCAACTGCAAACAAAAAATTATTTTGCAGTAGTCAAGGCTTCGCCCTCAGCTCGTTCGCGCTCGAACCAAACAAGGCTATCGCCTTGTGGTTCTCATACACCATTAACGTTTAAAACAAAAACGGCAATTACTAGTGTAATTACCGTTTTTGTATAAAAATCTGGGCAGGGGTGGATTCGAACCACCGTAGACTCGCGTCGACAGATTTACAGTCTGTTGCCTTTAGCCACTCGGCCACCGACCCATGTCTTTGCCGTTTAAAATGCCTTTGACGAGATTTGAACTCGTGGCCTCTCCCTTACCAAGGGAGTGCGCTACCCCTGCGCCACAAAGGCGTTTTATTCTTGATAAGGAAATAGCCGGCAATAGGAATCGAACCTACAACCTACGGTTTACAAAACCGTTGCTCTACCGTTGAGCTATGCCGGCGTACTTCTATTGTATTTATAAAATTATTTTATGTCAAGCAAATTTTTGACTTTTTAAAAAATTTTCTTATATACATTTATAGAGGTAGTACAAATAGAGGATTTTTCACAATAATTTCTAAGTTTTCATCAACAATGCCGTTATCAATAATATAAATAAATTATGAGGTAATTAGAAAATGTTAATTAAAAGTGGTGTTCATTTTACGGACAATGGTATTAAAACAGCTTTAAAAGCAATGCAACTGCAACAAGCCATTATCGGCGTAGCCAATGAAAACATGCTTGGTTTTGATAAAATTGGTTATCAAAGAAAAGAAGCTGTTGTTCCTGCTTTTACTGAATATCTTGGAGTTAACGGATTATCTCAAGCGACCGACACAACTATTGGAAGAATCTCAACATCTGCAAATCCTTTGGATTTAGCTCTTAATACAAAAGGTTATTTTCAAGTACAGGGTAAAGATGGCGTAAGATTAACAAGAGACGGTCGTTTTAAACTTGATAAAAACGGTAATTTATTAAACATTGAAGACCAACCTGTTTTATCTAATTCAGGTGTTCCAATAAAACTTCCTTTTGTACCTGACAAAATATCTGATGTTGTTGTTAATACAAAAGGTCAAGTTAAAGTTTTCAATAAAAACACAAAAAAACTTGATAACGTCGCAACATTAGGAATTGTTGATTCAAATGGCGTAGGAATTGCTCAACCAGAAGTAGCACAAGGATTTTTAGAATATTCAAACGTTTCACTTCAAAATGAGTTTATGAATCTAATGCCAACAATCAAAGCTTATGATGCAAACAGGCAAATGTTTATGATAGAAAACTCGGTTCTTCAAAGAACAATCAGCCAATTAAGTAACGCACAGTAATGATTTAGAAATATAGATAGAGAGAAAAAATATGTACACTTTACAAGGAATTATAAGAAAAGGTATAAACAACTCAACAGTTCAATTTGACAGATTAGGTTACGTAGGTACAAACTTTGCAAACTTCGGAACAACAGGTTATAAAAATGTTTCTTTTGAACAATTTTTAACTGAAGACGGATACGTAGCAGGAACAACAAGAACAAATTGTGCTCAAGGTTCATTAAGAATAACAAACAATCCTTATGATGTTGCAATAAAAGGTACAGGATATATCCCTGTTGTATCTGAAGAAGGTAAAGTTGCATACACAAGAGATGGTTCTTTTAAACTTGGTAAAGACGGTTATTTAGTAACAAGTGATGACTGGATGGTTGGAAGCGGAATTCAAATCCCATCAAATATACATTCATTTCAAATAAAAAGAAATGGTGATGTAGTGGTTATGGATACTGCAAAATCAACACCAAGAAAAATCGGATCTATTCCTTTAGTACAATTTCAATCTCCTGAAAATTTAAAAGAAACAGGACATAACAAATTAGTTCAAACTGAAGAATCAGGCGAACCAAAATTAATCAAAAACCACGACAACATATATCAAAACAATTTAGAAACAGCAAACGTAGATATTTATAACGAAATAAACAGTATGTTAAGATTAAACGCTTCTATGTTAGCACATATGCAATTAATGAAAGTTGCTTATGATATGTACAACAAGGGTATTAACATCAGAGAATCATAGGTATTAGAAAGTAAAGGGTAATAAAATGAATTTTAGCGTATCAAACAGTTTAAGTAAAACATCAAACATTTTAAATTTAATATCAGAAAGACAAAAACTTTTAGGAACAAATATAGCTAACGTAGACACACCGGGCTATCAAAAAAAAGATATTAATTTTTCGCAAATACTAAGCGGTTCTGGCAATTCTCTTGAAACAAAATTAGCAAAAAAACTTGATGGTGGAATGGTAGCGTCAGAAACATCAGATGAACCTGTAAATGCATCTGAAGAATTGGTAAAAATGCAAAACAATTCACTATTATATACAGTTGCAACAAGAAGAATGTCAAATATCATCACTCAAATGAAAACAGTAGTTAATGTAGGAAAATAGTTTAAAGTAAAAAGAAAGAGAGAGGAAGAAACTTATGGGTATAATGGATTCAATGTATATAGGTGCAAAGGCATTAAAAGTACATGGACACAGATTAGACATTCATGCAAAGAACGTAGCAAACGTTGATACTCCAAATTATGTAAGAAAAATCCCTATGTTAAATGCCGAAAACGGCGGTGTTTCTTTCGCAGGAATAATGAGCTCAATGCAAAGCGGATTTATGTCAGGCAGCGGAGTTCTTGAAGGTGGCGTAAGCTTTACCGGAGTTGTGGAAGATCCTACTTTAGGTGAAAAAATTTATAAACCAGGGCACCCTGATGCAGATGAAAACGGTTACATAAGAAGTTCAAACGTTAATGCAATGGTTGACATAGCTGATGCAATGATTGCACAAAGAGCATATGAAGCAAACCTTGCGGTTTTAAATATTTCAAAAGCAATGGCTCTTAAAGCAACCGAAATAGGTAAATAAACATAATACCCCTCACACTTAATCCCTATACCCACTAATCTTTCTACACAAAGGTCTTTATTTAAAATAAAGACCTTATTTTTTTGAAAATTTTTAAATTATGATTTTTTCTTAATAACTACTAAAAATCTTTCAAAATTTTCTTCAAGCGGCAAGTTGTATTCAATAACCTCAAGAAATTCCGCCTTATTTTTGAGAATAATTTCTTTTGCTTCCCGTATTTCATCAAAAGCAGTTTTTGATTTATAACAAACAAAATATCCGCCTTTTTTCAACAATGGCATTGCATATTCAACGACCTTAGACAGTTTTGATACAGCACGACTTGTCACTATATCAAAATCAAGCTTTAAATTCTCTGCTCTGTCATTAATTAGAGTAAGATTATCTAACTTTAATTGTCCTTTAAATTCTTCAATAGCTCGTATTTTTTTTGCAATACTATCAATAGCGGTAACTTTCAGATTTTCATAACAAATAGAAATAGGAACAGCAGGAAAACCTCCACCGGTACCTATATCAAGCAAAGTTAAACCGTCAGGAGTTATATTATATTTTTCAAAAAAATAAGATATAGCCAAACTATCAAAAATATGCTTTTCAAAAAAAACACTTTCGTCATTTTTGCTTATGAGATTTATAACTTTATTCTTTTCTAAAAATATCTCACTGAACTTCGTTATTTTGCTGTTCTCTTTGAGCTTCTTCTTCAGCTTTTCTATTTTTATATTCATCTTCTATTACCGAAAACTGTTCAGGTCCTATTCTAAATTTTATATCGTTTATACGCATTTTAATTTTATCAATATTATCTTTTGAAAACTCATTTTTTACCAAATCCAAAGCATCAAAATATTCATTTAAGGCAAGAACATCTTGTTTTTGTCCATAATAAAAATCTCCAAACGCCAACAAAGAGGATGCTTGATAGAAAATATCATTTAATTTCGCCGCACATTCTTTTGCTTTTTTGAAATAGAATATTGCTTTATCAGGAAGTTTTCTTTGCATTATCTGAGCTAATTTTGTAGATGAAAAATACATACCGTCATAATTTTCATTAGATTCATCTATTTGATAAGCTTTTAAGAAATTTTTTACTGCCGTTGAATTATCATTCTTTTCCAAATATAAAGTTGCTATATTTGAATATGCAGAAGACAAAAATTTATTAACATTAGGATCTTGGTTTATATTAATACATCTTTCATAGTATTCGATAGCTGTTTTTGTATCATTTTTATCGTCTGATATTAATGCATATTTAAAATACAACTCGGATAACGTTTCAATATCCATTGTAGTATTAGACAAATCCAAAGCTTTTTTATAATATTCATAAGCAGCTTTTGTATTTGATAAACTGTCTTCAATATTTGCAAGAGCAATATAAGCTTTAGTATCCAGAATATGAGGATTACCCGAAATATTAACTATTTCTAATAAAGTACTTTTTGCCAAATCAAGCTTGTATGTTTCATAATAAACATTAGCAATACTCAATTTTATATAATTTTCTTTTACCTTTTCACCTGATTGAACATAACATTCTTTAGCAAGACTATAGTATTTTATTGCATTATCAGCTTCTGATAATTTATGACAAGCCAATGCCAATTTTGTATATATCTTTGGAAGTAAGGTTTTGTATTGTTCATCATCTTCATAAGTTAAAGCTTTTTTGTATAATTCACAGGCAAGCTTATAATTATATTTTGATTCTTCAGATTTAGCCAATTTTAAATAATAAGAAAGCGAATCAGTTGTTTCCTCTGTAGATTTATTTTCCACCGCACCATCTTCTTTTAAAACATCAATATTAATTGATGACTGCATCCTTTCTGAAACAGTTTTATTTGGTGTTGAAATATTTAATATCTTTAACTCATCTTCAGTTAGTTTAAATGGTAAATTATTTAAATTAATATCAATATTCGAAACATTTGGACTTACAGTAGATATATACTCTTGATTTTGACGAGAATTTTCTTGTTGGTTATTTTGAGATTGATGTTCAGTATTTTCGCCATCTTTGTTATCTTTAGATTTTTTTAATCTGGATAAATCATAGTCTAATCCTCTTGCCATAGCTTTATATGCATTTGGATTAACTTCAGTCTTTCTAGGTAAGAATAATGTATGATATTCTATTTCATTTCTTATTGTCTGACGAGAAAGTAAAACGCCTCTTTCTAAAGGTTTTAACGGCAATTGACCCTCATAAAAATCAATAATAAACTTATGAAGCTTCTGAGCAACATTTTCCGGAATTGCGATATCCATCTGTTCTCTAAAATAATCGTGAACAAAAATTATACCTTTGCTTTGAACAAGCAAATTATTTTGGGTTAAAAATTCAATATTATTTTCATTATAATAATGAAGTTGTTTCAAAATTTGAAAAGTGACTCCATGTCTTAAAATACACATTAACCAGAAAAATTGAACAGAGATTGCAGGAATAATATCAAGAATTTCTTTTTCCAAATATTTATTATAACTTAGAAAACTTAATTTAAAGTTTTCCATAAAATCTTTTATATCAATATTTTTATATTTTAAAATACTTGCTGTAATTGAAGTATAAAAATAATAACCGCGGGTATGCTTATATAAATCTTCAAAAAGAGAAGAAGACATTGAAATTTTTCTATTTTTTAAAAATCTTTCAAAAATACTTTTTTCTAAGGCTGATAAAGTAACTCTTTCATATTTAGAATCATCAGTAAACGATTTTCTATCTATTGTTTTTGAAATAATAATAATTTTAATTTTATCAAAACCTATAATATGATTTATAAAATCTACAATTTCTTGTAAATTTTCTTTTTGCACAGAATCAAATGAATTAAAAATAATAAGAATAGGTTTTTCAATTGAACTAAGATATGCATTAATTTTAGCAGTAAAATTTTCAGTTTTTGTTTTTAAAGGTTCAATAATTCCCTGAGTTTGTAATTTTTTAAACTCGTTAAAAAATACGAGTAAAATATCATCGAGAATTGTAGTTTCAAAACAGTTATACCATAATACGACAGTTTCTTTAGACAAAAAGTTTAAAGAATAATTGACAACTTGACTTTTACCGGTTCCTAAAAATCCGTTTACAAATAATAAAGGTTTTGAACTACCATAGAATTCATGAATCGACTCCAAAGGCTCTCTATTATTTTCCAAAAGAAAAGGGTCTATCATATCAGAATTTTGTTTTAATAAATCTTTTTTCTCTAAAAAGAAGTTTAAAAATTGATATTTCATAAAGATATATTAAACGATTTTAACTTTTTTTGCAAATAGCAACAAAATAATTGTAAAATAATCCTATTGATAATAAAATATAACTAAAGAGGGGGATAAAATGGAATTTTTCAGAAGACACCAAAAACTAATTATAGGGATAATAGCTGTAACCTTTATAAGTTGGACTGTCGGGCTTCTTATGCTTCCTCTTGTATTTAGATAGGAAAAAGTGAAAAAAAGATTTTATAATATACTAAAAAATATCTTCATTCTTGTTGTTATTTTCTCACTAACGACAACAGTTTCTTTTGCAAAAGTAAAGACAAAAGAAGAAGCAAGAAAGCAAATAAACAGATTAAAATTTTTAGAGCGTGTTGAATCAAACAAATTATATAAAAATCAACAAAAACTTGAATCAACTACCGCAGACTTAAAGTATTCAAAGGAAAGATATTCAAACACAAAAGACCAATTGTCAGTACTTGAAGGACAATTGTCTGTTGCATTAAACGAATATAATTCCATGGATTACCAGCTTAAAAACAGAATTAGACAAATTTTTAAATCTCAAAGAAAAGGTGTTGTTGTTCTGTTAATGGAATCTGAAAATTTTAATGATTTTCTGGACAGAATTTACTATTCAAATATAATATTGAAAAAAGATTATCAAAATATGGTACAAGCAAGAGCAAAAGCAAAAGAAATAGCATACCTAAAATATAACATAGAAGAAAAGAAAAAAATTCTTGCAAGTTCAATCAGACAAATTAATCAACAACAAGAATATATTCAACGCTCAATTTCAAGAAATGAAAATATGATTAATAAATTGAGAACAGACAGAGTTGCTTATGAAAAAGCAGAAAAAGAACTTGCAAAACAATCTGAAAGTATCGGAACAATGATAAGTAAGAGTTCATCATCATCAACTCAAACTATAAAAGTAGTATCAGGATTTATAAAACCGATATCAGGAAGAATTACATCACCATATGGATACAGAACACATCCAATATTTAATAGTAGAACATTCCACTCAGGTATTGATATAGGCGGTCCATACAGAGGAGCAATACACGCATCAAATTCAGGAAAAGTAATATTTACCGGATGGTATGGCGGATATGGAAAAGTTGTAATTATAGATCACGGTCAAATAAATGGGGAACCAACATCTACATTATATGCACATATGGATGAAATAAAAGTTAGTAACGGAGCTTATGTAACTAAAGGACAAGTAATAGGACTTGAGGGAACAACTGGATATTCAACAGGACCGCATGTACACTTTGAAGTTCGTGTAAACGGTAAAACAAGAAACCCTCTAAATTATATTTAAACTTAAAATACTGGGAGTAAGATAGGGATATAAATGAAAAAATTAATAATATTATTAACTTTAACATTAATAAATATACAAGCTGCATTTGCAATAAATGATAAACCTCTTCTTGAGACAATGGGAGCACCATCGTTAGAAGAGTTAGGTAACCCAATTTTTGTTGAAGCAAAAACTTTAGAAGAAAAATTACAAGAAAAAGAACTTGAAAGAAAAAATCAGCAAAATCAGATTATGATGACCGAAGAATTTGATAAGTCATCTCTTCATTCTTACGGTAATTCAATAAAGCCATTTCAATTTATAAGATTAAAGGCTAAAAAAGCATTCTTAGAAAGAAAAAACAAAAAAAATAAAACAGAATTAACCGCAGAAGAAGAAAGTCTTGATTCACAAGAAGAACTTCAAACAAAAATTAAACTTGAATGTAAAGAAATGGAATACATTGCAGATAAAAAAGAAATTCAAGCAAGAGGAGGAGCAAAGCTTACATTTCCAGAGCAAAATACTATAGCTACCGCAGACACAATGATATACAATCAAAAAGAAGCCATTATCAAAATGATAGGTGACGTTGTAATTAAACGCGGAGAAAATGATGAAATAACCGGAGAATATCTACAAATAGATCTAAACGAAGAAATTGGAGTTTTAGATAACGTAAAATCATCAGGATACGAAATAGAAACAGTAGCTGAAAAAGGTATTATGTACGGAGATACAACGATTCAAGAAAACGGTCATTTGGTTGTTGCAAAACCTTTTAACATAAGACTTCGTTCAGGTATGTATGGAGATCCTGACATACAATACAGAGATGAAGATAAGTATACATATGAAGATATGACACATAATAGTAAGTTTGTCGTTAAATCAAGTAGTATTATAATAAATTCAAAAAAAGATTTAGATAAAATAACCTTAAAAAATATGGAGTTATACAAAAATGGAAAAAGAATTTTAAAATTGCCATCAACAACTTTGTATCAAAACAAAGAACAAGACTATTTTGAAGGTAATTACCCTGAAATAGGTACTCGTTCAAAATTAGGATTATTCGTAGGCCCCGGTTTTGTATTAGAATTACCGAAAGGAGCTATATTTAAAGTTATACCTATGTTAAACTACCAAGGAAAGCTAGGTATAGGTGGTATTGGTAAATTTAGAAGCGCAACAAATTACACTGAAGTAGGTTACGGATCAGCTGCGAACATATTTACAGTAAAAGGTCGCCAAGAATTAGACAAAAATTTATATGTAAACTATGGTATGAATTCTTATTTACCTAATGGTTTTTTAGGTGACGGCTGGACAAAATATGCCGCAGATGTTGTTTATGAAAAAAGAAACAGTATTGCAAATTTTATGGGAGAAAAAAGACCTTTACACTTTGAGCAAATTGTAAGTGCAGGTTACATACAGGATGATGGTTCTAAAGAATCTTATGATAAATGGAACAAGGGTATTTTTGATAAAAATCACAATAAATTAAAGAGCAATAATATAGGAACAGTCAGATTAAGATATATGCTTGATATGTATCAAGATATGTACCATTATGAAAATCCTGAAAAATTATTCTTTGCAGATTTATATTTGTATATGCAAGGTTCAGCCTCTGTATATGGAACCGGAGACACGCAATTTATAGGTCGTGTAGGGCCAATGCTTAGAACACAATGCAAATATTGGATGCAAGATGTAGGATATTTCCAATCAGCATATAGCGATGAAACTCCAATACCAATTTTTGATGCATATAGATACGGAAAAGCAAACGTATATTTGAGAGAGTCTGTAAAAATAACTAAAATGCTTATGTTATCTTGGTATGGTTCTGCAAATTTATCAGATGACGCTCCTGACGGAAGACTTTTACAAGAAAGCAGATTTGTTGTTGGGATAGGACCGGATGATTTAAGATTAATTTTAGGATGGGACGTTGTAAGACAAAACTCATATATTGGATTTTCAATAAATATGGATACAAAAGGCAGCGAAATTTACTATGACAAAATGGAAATAAAAAATCCTGATAAATTCGGAAAGAAAGACAAATACGGACTTGCCGCTCTTGAACAATTGGATGAAAGCGAAGATTTAAAATATAATGTATACAAACCTGTTTTAAAAACCGATAAAAAAGAATACCTTGAAAAATGCCAAGTATTTGACGTAGAAGATTCTTCTTTAAGAATGAACGGTGAAAACATATAAAAACATTATACTTTTAAAACTTTAATAGTGGGAGATAAAATATAAGCTTTAATAACTTTTGAGGTAGATTTTTTTATAGGATTTGAAGAATAAAAATAAATTTCAGATAATTTCTTTTTTCGCATAAATACAATATATAAAATCTTACAAAAGAAAACATTGTAAAAAACTATAAAAAATAGGGATAGTGAAATAAAAAGTATGAATTCAAAACAAAAACCAATATTAATAATAATATTAATATTTACTATTATCGGATTAGTAATAGTAACTTCTTTTAATTCCAAAATATCCTTAAAGAAGACATTGAATATATATAGTGCAGGTTTGGAATATTACAAAGCGGGTAATTATACAAAAGCGTATAAAACATTTGGAAAAATCTCATCACTGTCAACATTAAAACCTGCAGCAATGTATAGACAAGCAAGAGCTTTGGAACAATCTGGTCATTTTAGAAGAGCAATTCTTACGTATAACATATTAGCTTTAAGATATCCAAATTTTCAATTAACACCAAAATCAAAATATAACGCAGGAAAATTATCATACGATATCGGTAATTATAATCAGGCAAAAAAATTATTCAAAGAAGTTTCAAATAAATATACCGAAAGTGAATATGCAACGGCAAGTGAATATTATTTAGGGATGATTGAATACAAAAAAGCAAAAAGTATTCAAAATGAAACACAAAAAATATTCACAGAAGAAAAAGCTTTAATTAGATTCAGACAATATTTATCTGATGCTCCCGGCGGAAGATATGCTCAAACATGTATAAACAAGATAAAAGAACTTCAAAATAATAAATTAAAAAAAGAAGATAGTTATATAATTGCAAAGTCTTACTATGCTTTATATGACTATAAATCTGCTTACAAATATTTTTCTCAAACTTATACACCAAAAGCTTGGACTGATATTGTTAAAAATGATTATGAATTACAAAATTACGAAAACCTAAGAACTTTAACAGAAAGAGGTCTCAGAGAATACTCTTACAATGCTGAACAAAAGGATGTTTACAAAGCAATAGATTTATATCTAAAAACAACACCAAACAAAATAGAAGGTATAAAAAAATTATTAGATACAAATAAAAAAGCTAACGGATATGATTATGTTTTGTATTTAAATTGTAAAAACACACCAAGAAACGAACAAACACAATGTTATAAAGACATATACTATAATTATCCAAACGGACAATTCGCAGCAGATGCATTGTACAATATGTTTTATGATGCAATTAAACAAAAAGAATATTTATATGCAAAAAATTTAGGAGAAGAACACCTAAAATTATATCCGCATACAAAATCAACTCCGGCAGTTCTATTTTGGATGGCAAAAGTATATGACAAATTAAAACATTATAATACTGCCAAATCATATTATGATAAAGTTTTGAAAGAATATCCAGATGATTATTACGCATTTCAAGCATATTTAGAAACAAAAAGAATAGAAAATCCTATCTTAAAAACAGACATCACTGAGAAAAAAATAATGTTTCCGTATAAAATGAACAGTAATAATGATATGATAGTAAAATTAGCCATGCTTGAGGACTATTCACTATTAAAAGATATTTGCGAAAAGGATAAATTTATTCAAAGCTGGATAGAATATCAAAAAGGAGAATATGCAAAATCAGCAGTTTTAGCAAGAGATGCAATGGAAGAATTAAGTGACAAACCATCTGTAAGCGATCTTAGATGGAGATTAGTATATCCTATTCATTATTATAAAGAAATAAAACAAAATTCCGGTAATAATAATCCTGTAATAATTTTATCACTCGTAAGAGAAGAAAGTTATTTTAATCCTACAGCAAGAAGTTCTGTTGGAGCACTTGGATTAATGCAATTAATGCCTCAAACAGCTAATGATATTGCAGATAGAAATGGTATTAAAGATTTTGATCTTTATAAACCGATGGATAATTTAAAAATAGGGAATTTATATTATTCTTATTTAAAAAATATTCTACATGGCAAAGATTTCTTCGTAATTTTAGCATACAACGGAGGTTTCAACGCCGTAAACAAATGGAAAGACTACTTAGATTATGAATGTAATAACGATTTTTTAGAACAGGTTCCATATCAGGAAACTCAAAATTATCTAAAAAAAGTTATGCGAAGTTACTGGAATTATATAAGATTATATTAAACACTAAAGGCGGGACTTTATTGCATAAAGTCCCGCCTTTAGGCAAATATGAATAATATTATTTATTAACAATTGGTTCTTCGACTTTTGTTTCAACATTTACAAGAGATTCAACGTATTTACCTGCATAAACAGCTGCAACAGCCCCATCAGAAGTTGCTGTAATAACTTGTCTTAAAGGTGTAACTCTGACATCTCCAGCTGCAAAAACACCTTTGATAGACGTTTCCATCGTTTCATCAGTAATGATAAAACCGTTTGAATCTTGTGCAACTTGGCCGTTAATCAAATCTGTATTTGGCAAAAATCCTATATAAGGGAATACGCCATCAACATCTATCGTTGATTTTTCACCTGTTTTAATATTAGTAACTTGTATTGTTTTAACGGTATCTTCACCTAAAATTTCATCAACAACAGTATCATAAACAAATTCTAACTTTTCATTTTTGAAAGCAAGATTTTGAACTATTTTATCTGCTCTAAACTCATTTCTTCTGTGAATCACATAAACTTTTTGAGCAAATTTAGTTAAATACATAGCTTCTTCTAAAGCTGCATTTCCGCCGCCGACAACAGCAACAGTTTTATCTTTATAAAAAGCTCCGTCACAAATAGCACAATAACTAACGCCTCTGCCAACAAACTCTTTTTCACCATTTACACCTAATTTTCTAGGTTGAGCACCTGTTGCAATAATAACAGATTTTGCTTTAAAAGTATGAGTTAAAGTTTCAATAATCTTTGGATTAGAAATTAAATCAACTCTTTTAATTTCCTCCATTGGAAATTTATTAACATTAAATTTATCTGCATGTTCTTCCATTTTTTCCATTAAATCATATCCGCCTATTATAGGAAAAGCCGGATAGTTTTCTAATTCCAAATAATTTGAAGGCTGACCGCCAAACATATTAATATCAACTATAGCAACGTTTCCTGCAGCTCTTGCAGCATAAATACCGGCAGATAAACCGGCTGGGCCACCACCCAAAATAACGGTATCAAATTCCAAAACTGTACTCATTTCCTCACCCTTATATAAATTCTGACGTAAATATTTTTATTTTGTTTCAAAAATTTTTAATAAATTTTATTTTTGATAAATTTGGCAAATGCCACATATAATGTGGCATTTGCTTATTTTTATACAATTTTTATTGTTTTAATTATACAGTGACCATTTTTTCTTGAAGAGTTTTTGCAGATTCTTCATAACCTGCTCTGCCCATCAATGCATATGTATAATTTTTAGCTTGTTCAACACCAGGTTGATTAAAGGTATTAATGTTATATAATTCACCGGCAATTGCTGTTTGAACTTCTAACATATATAACAATTGAGCAACGTTATAAGCATCAACTTTCGGTATTGAAATTGTTATTGTAGGACGTTTGTAATCTGCTAAAGCTACTCTTGTAGAATCAGCTTCCGCATTAATTAATTGGTTAATTGATTTTCCGCCTAAATAACCAATACCAGTATAATCAAATATTTCAGGAATTTTTAATTCATTATCAAATTCTTCAACACGAATAAATGAAATAACTTTATCATTAGGGCCTTCATTGTAAAGTTGAATTTGAGAGTGTTGATCAGTTGCACCTAAAGCCTTAATAGGTGTAGGTCCCACATGAACTTCTTTACCTTTATTATCAACTTGTTTGCCTAAAGATTCTGCCCATAATTGAACATACCAGTCAGAAACATATTTTAATCTGCTTGAATATGGCATCATAACAGAAAGTCTTTTATTTTTCTTTGTATCATATAAATAGTGAATTAACGCATTTTGAGCGGCAATATTTTCAGAGATATTAGTATTTTTCAAAGCTAAATCCATATCTTTGATACCGTTCATAATTTCATCAATATTAATACCAACCAAAGCTAAAGGTAATAAACCGACAGCTGAGAATACTGAAAATCTTCCACCAACATCATCAGGTACTACAAAAGTCTTATAACCTTCTTGGTCAGCTAATTGTCTTAATACGCCAACTTTTTTATCAGTTGTAGCAACAATATTTTTTCTGTATTCATCACCAAGTTCTTTTTCCATAATGTCTTTAACTATCATATATTGAGACATTGTTTCTGCAGTAGAACCTGATTTAGTAATTACGTTAACAAGAGTTCTCTTTAAATCTATCGTATTTAACAATCCTGTAATCTGGTCAGGATCGATGTTATCCAAGAAGAATAATCTAGGATAATTATCTCTTTGTTCAGGTGTTAATAAATTCCAATATGGTTTTAATAGAGCTTCAGAAACAGCAATGCCACCTAAAGCTGAACCGCCAATACCTAAAACTAAAACATTATCAAATCTGCCTCTTACTTGAGCTGCAAATTCTTTAACATACCAAACTGTTTCTTCATTGTAACCAAGATTCATCCATTGTAGCCATTGACCTGGTTTATCTTTTCTTTTATTCAAATCTGTTATGATTTGAGCTATTTGGTCTTTATGTTTTGAAAATTCTTTTTCCACTTCCAAACCATGGTCTTTGCCGATAATGTCTTTGTCTACATAATGGTAATTTAATTTAATCATTTTTTAACACTCTCCATTTGGGTAACTACTAGAATAAATGCCTACACTGCATAATAATGCCGTAGTTTTATTTTACTATTTAAAAAAAAATTTTACAATAGGTAAATATCCATTTTTTATTATTTTATATCCATTTTTTGATAAGAATCAACCTTACCTTTTTCTTTATAAAGTTTTTGAAAGTTTTGTTGAGATTGTTGGTAATTATTAATAGTTAACTGTAGTGATTTATTAACAGCAAAAAACAATAGTGGAAAACTTATAATAATCGTTAAACATGCAACGATTAAATGCTTATAATAAATTTGTTGTTCCTTAAGTCTTTTAGACTTACTGTTAGCGACTTGCTTATCAGAAATAATCTCATTAATTAGCGCTGTTCTTTCGTCAATTGATAAATTATCAACATATTCAACATTGTTTGGTGTTATATAAACAACATATTTTTTACAATTAAGTTTTGGGAAATTTTCAGCAGGATCTGGCGCAGGAGCGACAGGTTCTTCAGGTTTTTGTTCAACAACAGGCTCTTTATTAAAATCTTCATTAGACATGTTAGCAGCTTCGCCGACATCAACATGCTGCTGCAATTGTTGTGTCAGAGCTTCAATATTGACATCGTCATCAAACTCAATGTCATCCTCATCATCGTCATCAAAAGAATTTAATTTTTCTTCTTCAGAAGTTTCAGTACCTAAATTTTTTTCGTCCAACTTTGCCTCAAAATTTTTATTTATGCTATGATAATTATATATTATATTTTAGGAATTATCAACTATGAACATCAATAAAGACAAGTTAATCGGTTATATAAACGATTTAAAAAATACCCGTGTATTAATAATCGGTGATTTAGCTATGGATGAAATGGTTTATGGTAATACTGAGAGAATATCAAGAGAAGCACCTGTCTTGATTTTGTTGCATGAAGAAACAAAATTAATTCTTGGTGCAGCATCGAATGCTGCAAACAATGCTTCAAAAATCAACGGCGGAAAAGTTTCCGTAATCGGAGTTTTGGGAAAAGATTATCAAGCGGAACAATTAAAAGAAGCTTTTGAAAAAGAAAATATAAATACAGAATACCTTGTTTATGATGAAACAAGAAAAACGACTACAAAAACAAGAATTTCCGGTTCTTGTTCTCAGTCTGTTACACAACAAATAGTAAGAATAGACAGACAAACAAAAGCTCCTTTATCAAAAGAAACCGAAGCAAAAATTCTTGAACAAATAGAAAAAGCTATTCCTGAACACGATGCAATAATATTATCTGATTATCATATCGGAACTTTAACCCAAAAAATTATTGATAAATCAATTGAACTTGCAAATAAATACGAAAAGGTTATCGTTGCGGATATTCAAAAAGATTTTGATAAATACAAAAATATAACATCACTAACACCAAATCTTCCTGACACGCAAAAATTTTTAGGATTTAACTTGAATACAAAAGCAGATTTTGAAAAAGCCGGAAGCATTTTACACAACCTTATAAAATCAAAATCTATACTTATAACATGCGGAGACAGAGGAATGATGGTAATTGAGCCGGATTATAAAATCACAGAAATTCCTGTTTTCAACAAATCACACGTATTTGATGTAACAGGTGCCGGTGATACTGTAACTGCACTATATACTATGGCATTAAGTATAGGAGCCGAGCCTGTTTATGCCGCAGTTATAGGAAATATCGCAGCAAGTATTGTTATAAAACAATTCGGATGTGCTACAACAACAATAGATGAATTAATAGAAATGACATTGAAGAAAGATAAAGAACTCTGCATCAAATAGAAAATAAATAGCAAATAAAAAGGAGCGAAATATGATAGCAAAATTAAAAGAAATAAAACCAATAGACTGGATTATTCTTGCAGGAATTTTAATAGCAATAATTGTTGGGTTTTTAACATTTTCTCACATAAGACAAACAGCAGGAAAACAAATTGAAGCAACTTCAAAAATTGGTTTTCAAGTATTTTTAAGAAGTGTAACCATAACAGGTAACAAATTACCAATGAAAAACGGAGAAAAAACATTTTTAACAATAAGAAATGTTCCATACAAAGATTTAGATGTAATTGATGTAAAATATGATACAAAAAAAGTTGTATTACCTAATGCAAAAGGAAAAGAACCTTTTACAATGGTAGATGACGTATCACAAGCTTTTTCATATGATATTTTATTAACAATTGTAGATACAGCAAAAATAACAAAAGACGGTGCAGTTGTTGGAGGAAATAAAATTAAAATCGGTATTCCTGTAACAATCGAAGGTCAAAATTACAGATTTAACGGAGTTATTTCAGATATTCAAATCATAAATGACGAAGTACAAAATGAAAATAAGGATGTAAAAAAGACTCCTGACAGTCTTACTTAAGGCAAAGGATAATGTTTGACAAAATAATTTCTTTTACAAGAGAAAAAAGTGAATACATTGGCGAAAATAGTTTTATTATAAAAAATTTAGATAATATAATTTTATTTTTTATAGTTACAACTCTTATTTCAACTTTATTTTGTTCAACAGATACTATAGGTTTTCTTTCATTAATAGTAATATTTCTAACAGCAATAAAACTTTTTGTACAAAAAGATAAAATAGCAAAAACAAACGCACTTGATATATGCCTATTAATTTATTTTATGTTTGTAATAATAAGTTTAGCCGGTTCAACTTTATTTTATTTAAGTTTAAAAGGCTTTTTAAAAACTTGTACCTATTTAGGGTTTTATCTTGCAATGGTGCATTTTTTAAACAGTAACAGAAATAAAATAATTACCGTTTTATTAACAATTGCGGGATTAGTAAGTTTTGAATCAATATACGCAATATTTCAAAATACAATTCCGACAAACACAAATCTAACATGGCAGGATGTCAGCTATTTGAGACCGGAAGAAGTTATGACAAGGGTTTACGGAACATTACAACCATATAATCCAAATCTTCTTGCAGGATTTTTAATAGTTTGTATTCCTGTTATATACGGAATTTGTGCATATTGTTTAAGTAAAAAGCACTATAAATCCGGTATTATTTCATTAATATTGTCTGCAATATGCTCTTGGGCAGTAATTTGCACAGGCTGCAGAGGTGCATATTTAGCATTATTAGCAATACTTTTCGGAATAATTTTAATATCTGCAAAATTTTTATGGCAAAATTACAAAAAAATATATTTGTCTGTTTTAGGTGCAATTTGTTCACTTTCAGCTATTGCTATACTTTCTTTACAATCCGTAAGAATGAGATTTTTATCAATATTCATAATGCGCCAAGACAGTTCAAATTCATTTAGATTTAATGTTTATCAATCTTCATTACAAATGTTTGCCGACAACTGGTTATTGGGTATCGGCTGTGGGAATCAGAATTTCAGAGAAATTTACGGATTATATATGAAAACAGGATTTGACGCTTTAAGCTGCTATAATATATTTCTTGAAACAGCGGTAGAAAGCGGAATATTTGCCCTCATTGCATTTATCGGATTTTTATATATTTTATTTGCAAAGAGCATAAATTTTATTAAAAACTCTGAAAACATTTATGATGTTATTCTAATTTCAGCTGCAATTTTAAGCATACTTGGAGTAATGGTTCACGGACTTGTAGATACAGTATTTTTCAGACCGCAAATCCAAATTATTTTCTGGATAATGTGTGCAGTGCTAAGAGTTACTCTTTTTGAAGAAGAAAAACAACAACAAATTTCTTTCACTGCAAATACAAAATAAATATTTAAGAAATATACATACAGTCGCCGTATGAATAAAAGCGATATTTTTCTTCAATCGCAGATTTGTAAGCATCAAAAATAAAATCTTTTCCTGCCAAAGCACTCACCAACATTAGTAATGTAGATTTTGGAAGGTGAAAATTTGTAATTAAATTATCAACTACTTTAAACTCATATGGCGGATAAATAAATAATCTTGAAGAAGATTTGCAGGCTTTAATTTCACCAAATTGCTGATAAGCTGTTTCAAGCGTACGCACAGAAGTTGTTCCTACGGCAACAAGTTTTTTACCCTGAGCTTTTGCTCTATTTATTGCGTCTGCTGTTTCTTGAGAAATTTCAAATTCTTCGGAATCCATTTTATGATCAAGAATATTTTCACATTTTACAGGTCTGAAAGTTCCCAAACCAACAGTTAAATTAACGTAAGATATTTCAACACCTTTATTTTTTAGCTTTTCTAAAATTTCTTGTGTAAAATGTAATCCTGCAGTAGGTGCAGCAACTGAGCCTTCGTGTTTTGCATATACAGTCTGATAACGGTCGTAATCAAGAGATTTTCTTTCATCATCAGTCATTTTTCTTTCGATATAAGGCGGAAGTGGAATATTTCCTACTTTATCAAGAATTTCATACAATATTCCGTCATAAATTAGTTCTACAAGCCATTTACCATCACCTAAATTTTCTAACGCTTTAACAGATAAACAATCTGCAATTTTTATATCCATACCTTCTTTTATACGTTTAGACGGCTTTATCAAGGCTTCCCATTTCTTATCACCACAGTCTTTAAGCAAAAATATTTCTATCAAAGCACCGGTATCTTTATGTCCGTAAAGACGTGCAGGAATAACTTTTGTATTATTTAAAACAAGAATACAATTTTCATCCAAATAGTCAACAATATCGTAAAAATGCTTGTGAAAAAACGTATGAGAGTTTCTGTCTAAAACCATCATTCTTGAATTTTCACGCTTATCACTCGGAGTTTGTGCAATTAATTCTTCCGGTAAATTATAATCAAATTCAGAAACTAACATAACTCTATTCTTTAGGTTCTATTTTCTTTGCTTTTGCAACAACATCGTCATCAATTTTTTGTTTTTTAGCTTCTTCTTCTTTATCAATTTGTTTGTTTATAACAACTGTTTGGAATACTTGGAACAAGTTTGAAACAACAAGATACAATAAAACCCCAGCCGGAATAGGAATAAATACAAATGTTGCTGTTAACATAATCGGCATAAAAGTATTCATAGATTTTTGCATAGCTTGTTGAGCTGGGTCTTGAGGCGCATTTTTATTTGTTGCCATCATTACCTTTTGGCTAAATACCATTGTTAAACCGAATAATACAATTAACAATAATACATCATAATGGAAACTGTTTTTAACAGCTTTTGAAGGCATTTCTGTTATTAATATTCCGTCTTTTCTTACAAATGTTGCATCTTCAGATTCTTTTGTCTGCATATTTGTAATTTTTACTTCAGCTTTTTCAATTTTATCTAATTTAGAGAATTTTAAATCCAAACTGTCTAAACTGATTTTGAAATCAATAGGCTGATCAGGAGTTATATCTCCTTGAACACTTAATGCTTTGTTCGGTTTTTCTATTTTAACCGCATCTTCTACAGTACCGTCTGTAAAGTAAACTTTTGCTGTTTTATTTAACATAAATGAATCATATTTTGAAACACCCATAACTCCGTCATTTGAAATACCGGCATTTGTTTTTAAAGTTGCATCAAGTCTTTTTATAAATAAAAATGATGTATCTCCAGCCATAGATATGAATTGAGGACTCATTAATGATGTATACAATAAAATGAATATAGGCATTTGAATTAATAATGGGAAGCATCCTGCCATAGGATTAAATTTATGTTCTTTATAAAAATCCATCATTTTCTTTTGCATTAATTGCGGATCATTTTTATATCTGTCCTGAATAGCTTTCATTTTTGGCTGTAAAGTTTGCATAATTCTCATTGAACGTTGTTGAGAAACACCCAAAGGCCACATTAAAGCTCTTATTACTATTGTTAATAAAATAATTCCAACACCAAAACCACCTATTACTGATAGTGATTTTAATAATTTTATCATTAAAGTTACAAAATCCATTTCTATATCCTCAAATCTTACGTTTCCCTAATCTAACTTCGTTTAAAATAACCCAAAAATACCCATAAGTCAAATAGACCTAATTATTATTATTTTCAAGAGCGTTTTTTAGAGCTTTTTCCAAAACCTCAATTTTTTGTTCTAAAACTTCTACTTTAGAAGAATTTTCACTGTCTGATATATCAATTTTTTCTACTTGTCGTTTATAGCTTTTTATTTTGTCATTCAAAACTAAAATAAAAGATTGCATGTAGAATATACCTGCAAACAAGCCTATAACGCCTGTTAAAGCAAGCATTTTACTATGAGTTGTATATACTAAATATCCGATTACGGTTAATAATGCTATAGTTAATATTTTAAATATAATTTTCAATTTTTACTCCTTAAATATTTTAATACTCGTTCTAATTTTTCATCATAGTTAATTTCTACATTTATTATCTCATTAGAAAACGGCTTTGTAAAGTTTAGAGAATATGCCATTAAAACCTGCTCTTGAGTATGAATTTTAGACATGCCTGCACCATATAAAGTATCATTCATAACAGGATGACCAATTGACGACATATGAACTCTTATTTGATGAGTTCTTCCTGTTTTAAGCTCAAGTTCAACAAAAGTATATTCTTTAAATCTTTCCAAAACTCTGTAAATAGTTATACTTTCTCTACCTCCATCAACTATATCCATTCTTTGAGGATTTTTAATACATCTTCCGATAGGTTTATTTATAATAGCTGCATCTGTATCAATTACACCTTTTACAACAGCATAATACTTTCTTATTGCTGTTTTTGTTTTAATTTGCTGCTGCAAAAATTCGTGAGTTTTATTATTTTTTGCAACCATTAAAAGCCCCGAAGTATTTCTGTCCAAACGATGAACAATACCTCGTCTGAAATCACCTCCAATATCGGATAAAGTTTTAGGACAATAACTTAAAAGAGCATTAACAAGCGTTCCTGTTTTTTCTTTTCCTGCAGGGTGAGTAAGCATTCCTGAAGGCTTATTTACAACAAGCATATTTTCATCTTCATATTCAATTTTTAATGGTATATCCTCTGCAACCAAAGGTTTTATTTCAAAAATATCATCAGAAAATTCCACTTTATCATTTTCTTTTAGGGAATACGATGACTTTTTAATTGCACTATTAACTTTAATTAAACCGTTTTTTATTGCATCCTGAACATTGTTTCTTGATACATCATCAAACATTTCACTTACAAATTTATCAAGACGCTTATGTTCATCAATTTCTTCAATTAAGTATTCCATTTTATATATTCTTCAAAAGATTTTTACTAAACAATAAAATTATTATAATTAAAACTGCAATATTTATGGACATATCAGAGAAATTAAAAATCGGAAAATCTACAAAATTTAATTTGATAAAATCTCTCACAAAACCCAAAAATAAACGTTCATATAAATTACAAAAAATTCCGGACATCAATAGCGAAGATGCAAAAACAGCCTTCATTGATAAAGTTTGCAAATTGTTTATCGTATAAATAAGAACAACTACTAAAGCTATTCCTGCCAAAGCAATCACGGCATAAGGATAATTTTCCAAAAGACTAAATGCTGCACCAGTATTTTGAACATACTTTAATGTAAATACTGAATTTACAACGGTTAAGCCCATTTCCATTTCATCCAAAAGTAAATCAGTTAAATACATATTTGCCAAAACAAAAAAAACCAACGTTACAATAAGATATATCATCTTGCTTGTAATTGAAGATTCAACAATACGTTCTGCTTTATTAGATTTTCGTTTCTTTTTTGTCATTTTCTGTAATAGTAATAAATTTATTTTCAGGTACTACATTAACCCTATTTATAATATAACCAACACCGGTTAAAAGAGTTTCTATTTGTTTAGTTTTAGTTAAAACAGGTTTTGTAATACAGTATGTTACAACAATATATTCATTCAAATTATCCTTATTAGATTTGAATACCCTCTCTAAAATTCCATCCTGAGGAACTTTTCTATAAACTTCTTCTGCATTTTTATGAGGATAAATAATTTTTTCCTGACCAATTGTAGCAACTACAAAAGAATCTCTTGGAATACCTTTAACATTAAAAGTTGCAACATAATCTTTACCTGCAAGAACCCTACTTGGAGATGTAAATTTTATATCCAAATTTTTGGCTTTTTCAAAAGCCAATGTTGTTTGTTCATCTACAACATAATCAGATACAAATTTCCATTTATTCTTTACTTTTTGCATATAATAAACGATGTTTGAAACACTTGTTAAAGTGCCTTCGACATTTTTATCGTCAATAACTTCAGTAGTAGTTCCATCCAAATATTCTGTAACTTCTACTATTGCATAATCGCCTCTAACATCAATATTTTTTATTTTCAATTCTTGTTTTATATCATTATATTTTTGCCATGTTTTATCAACAATATCAATATAAACCTTCTTAGGCATAGCATCGACTGTCATATAGTCATCTGCATGAAGTTTTTTAATACCTTCTAAATCTTTTGCATTTTCATATTGAACATATTCATCCAAAACAGCTTTAATCTCTTTAACAGCTGCTGCGTTTGACTTTTGATTAGCAGTTTTTTGTGCTGCATCTGCTTCTATCGGCATTAATAATAAAATAAATAAAATTGTTAAAATAATCTTTTTCATAAATTTATTATACCCTAAATATTTACATTTGCCATCATCTGAATTAATGTATCAATTGTTGTATCCATACTAACAATATCTGTAGTTCTTTGTTGTAAAAATCCGTTAATTTGCGGCATCATTTCAATTGCAATATCAAGACTCGGATTAGAACCTGCCTGATACATACCTACATCAATTAAGTCTTTGTTTTCTCTGTACAGAGCAAGTAATTTTCTCATTTTACCTGCGGCTTCTTTGTGTTCGGAAGACGCAATTGCACTCATCAAACGTGAAATACTACCCAAAACATCAATTGCCGGATAGTGATTTGCTTCCGCAACTTTTCTTGATAAGAAAATGTGACCGTCTGTAATACCACGAACCGTATCTACAATAGGGTCATTAATATCATCACCTTCCATCAAAACTGTATAAAAAGCTGTAATTGAACCTTTTGGACTATTTCCTGCTCTTTCAAGAACTTTTTGAAGCCATGAGAATATTGAAGGCGGATAACCTTTCATTGTAGGCGGTTCACCTAATGACAAACCTACTTCACGGCCTGCCATTGCACAACGTGTAATAGTATCGGTCATTAAGAACACTTTTTTACCTTTATCTCTAAAATATTCACAAACTGCCGTTGCCGCCAACAAACATTTTTGACGAATCAATGGAGGCTGGTCACCAGTCGCACAAACAAGCACTGATTTTTTCATACCTTCCGGCCCCAAAGCATCTTCAATAAATTCTTTTACCTCACGACCACGTTCTCCGATTAGTGCAACTACGTTTACATCTGCATCGGAATTTCTTGCTATCATACCTAAAAGCGTTGATTTACCAACCCCTGAACCTGCAAATAAACCCATACGTTGTCCGCAGCCAAATGTTAAACATGAATCTATCGCTCTTACTCCGGTTGAAAACATTTCCGTAATAATAGGACGTTCAAACGGACTTGGAGGAGGACCTTCAATACTGCGCCATGATGCACCTTCAAGCTCCAAAGGATGCCCGTCCATCGGATTTCCCATAGGGTCAATCAATCTTCCAAGTAAAAAGTCTCCTACTGGGATGGTAATAGGCTGCCCAGTTGAAGATACTAAACACCCTTGACCTATTCCGTTGCCATCTAAAAGTAATAGTAATTGAGCAACTTCTCCCTTAAACGCTGCAACTTCGGCAGGTTTTTTCTCTCCGGTATTTGTTTCGATATAGCACAAATCACCAATTTTTAACCCCGGTAATTTTACTTCAACGGTCAAACCTAACAACTTTGATACTGTACCTTTATATTGGTACAAACAAGTATTATCTATTACTTTCTTTGCTTTTTCTTTTATATTGTCTAATCGTTCTTGATCAATTTCGTCTGTAATCATATTTGGTATTATAACACTTCTTCTATATTTTTAAAATTTCTTTATCTGTATTCAAATCTATATATCTAAAGATATTTGAAACTATACCTTCTGGGAAATAATAGTTATTATTTGCCGGAGTTATTTTTACTATTGCATTTTTTTTATCAACAGTTGCAACACTTAATAAAAATTGTTTTTGCAATACAGAAAATAAAATATATCCGCTTTTTGACTGAATTTCATTTATTGTAAAATTATTCGCATTTATTGATGCGAGTGCCAAATAGTATAATTTTTGACTATCTACAGGAAAAATCTTTGTGCATTTTTGAAATGAAATATTTTGAGGAATGACAGCAGGATTTTGAGCTGCAGCTTGAGTAGAAACAGGTTTTAC
>CADCPD010000005.1 GCA_902803265.1 uncultured bacterium
AAAAGGACAAGAAAAAATCTTGTCCTTTTTTAATTGTCGAAAATGCCACTATTTTTGAACTTTTTGGACACCAAATTGACAATAAAACTGTAACACAAAAAACATTGCCTAAAAACATTTATCAACGCATCGTTTATATTATGAAACAGTCAACTCAAGAATATTACAACATGAGAAAGATTTTAGGATTAAAGTGTTAAAATTAACTTAATGCATTAATTGACTTTAATCTTATTGTGCAATTCTACAAAAAAAAAGAAAAGAGTTGGTAAATATTTATCAACTCTTTTGTGAGCATTTAATATGATATATTCCCTTATTTTACAGCTTTTGCAACATCTGCAGTAATATCATCGCCACCGTATAAAACAACTCCTTTTGATATCACCATATCATAACCTTTAGCTCTTGCTTGTTGGGTTATTGTATCTGATATACTCTTTTCTATTGTTTGTAATTTTGCTTGATAATCTTTTGCTATTGTTTCTTTTTTCTTTGCAAATTCTGCATTATATTTTTTTAGCAGTTTATCTTTTCCTTTTTGTGTTTGTTGTTTTTCAACATCTGCTCTTACTGTTGTTAGCCATTTTTCTAAATCTTGGATTTTCTTTACTTCTTCTTGTTTTAATGCTTTAACTTGTTGTGATTGTGCTACTACTGCCGCTACATCTACTATTGCAATTTTTGTATCTGCAAATGCCGCATTCATACTTGATAAGCCTAATATAATTGCTGCTGTCAAAATGATTTTTTTCATGTTTTTATCCTCCTATTATTTCTTCTTCTATCAATGATAAACTTCTTTGTTGTTCATTATTATTTGTTGATTCATTATCTGATGATATATTAAAATTATTTATCTCATTTATTATTATATTGCTTGTATCTAATTTAACATCAACAGCTTTTAATGGTGCAACATCCTGTGTTACAGCTCTATTATGAATATCTTTTGCTATTTGTTGATTTACATTGTCTTTTAAAGAAGCCCTAGTAAAGCTGTTTTCACTATTATAACCATTTACTGTTACATGGGGACTATAATGAACTATTGGTGCGTTTGTATTTATATTTATACTGTTATCCATAGTTAAATTAAAGCTACCTGTTTGTTTTGTATATAACTGAACTTGTGATGAAGTAAGAGCTTTTGATGTATTATTTACAGATACAGTGTGATTATATCCTGAAGAATTAGAATTACCGTTAGTTATTATTGCATTATCTTTAATATAGGCATCTTTTATTACAATATTTGTCATGTTTGTTTTTACATTTGCTGTATCAGCGTATAAAGTATTAAAAATTAACCCGTGATTATTATCTTTATCCGTATCTATATTTATTGTTACGCTATTAACGGTATATTTATCATCTTTAATGTTGAAATTAGAACGATTACCTCCAACGGAAGCTACATCATCAGCCGATACACCTCTTACTTCAAATACAATAGGTTCAGTAGTCATATCAGAGGTTGCCGCAGCTTCAAAGACAATATTATCAGCAACAAGTTTAACGTCAACTAATCTGTTTCCGTTTTCATCTTTCAAGCCAAGACCTAAAATATCTGCGTTTTTAATAGTTATGGTAGAATTTCCGCCATCTTCACCATATGCATCATAAGCTTCCATTATGATTTGTTTACCGCCTGCAGTTCTTGCATCTTCTGATATAGGTAATATTGAATCATCATCGTCAAGGTGTTCACCATACATTGAAATATCATTTATTACCAGATTTTTGCCTTTTTGTTTTACATTTATTGTATTTCCTAAAACCAACTGTTCAATTGTTGCTTCTTCTTCAAGATCAAGTACAATTTGACCTAAACCTTTTGTTCTTGCCTGTGCTATTCTTAATTTTTCTCCGACTTTATTCGATCTGCCATCAAAGTATATTGAATCATAAGCTTCCAAATAAACTCTAGAATCAGGGTTTCCAAGATGATCTTGAATTATTGTAAGATTTTTACCATCTTCACCAATATTTTCACTTGCAACAATTGATACATTTTGACCTGAAATTATGTAATCTCCTATATCACCTGCATTTTTTACAGAATAAGATTGATAAGGCGCATATCCTTCTTCATCAGGTTCTCCAATTTGTACCATATCAGCAGCAGTTAAAACAATATTTCCATCTGATACAACATTGTAAAGGTTTAAATCTGATTCTTTTGCTCTTAAATTTATAAAACGTTTATCTGTTTTATTTTCATTTTCTGCTTTTGCTGTTATTTTGCCATTGATTTTAACATTTATGGATTCATCTGCGACTCTGGTTTCAGCTGTAGTTTTAACACCAGGTTTTTTGGCATCAGTTCTTCCGATGTCACCGTCTAAAACATTCATTATCAAATCACCTGTTGAGACAAGTAAAGTTTTATAGACCGGTTGAGATTCATTATTTTCAGAACCGTTAAGTATTGAGCCGTTTGTTTGATTAATTATGATATCTCTGCCTGATGTAACATAATTATCATTATTTGAAGAATCTTCTCCGATTAAAATATTTGAATTGATGTTAGTAATATTTATATCCTTATTATTTGTTTTAATAAGACCTTTTATATTTAGACCTTTTGCACCTGTATTATTAAATGTAATGGACTCATTAATATCCTGTATCAAGCCTGAAGTCGCTATTTCTATTCCGCCATTTGATGCTGAATTTGAAATAAGAATTTCACCATTATTATTGGTAATGGTTGCACCTATTTGAAGAGATTCATTCGTTGAATTATTCAAATTAATATTTCCGTTAACATTTTCAATTATTCCGTTAATTATAGCACCATTAACAGAGGAAATAACGATATTTCCGGCTGTAACTGTTGAAATTTTGCCTTCAGTTTTTAATTTATCTGAATTTTCTGTTGTTGAAATATTTATATTTCCATTTTTATTCTTTATTTCAGAATCTGACAAAAGACTCAACGTACCTTTTTTATTTGTAATAATAGTATTTCCGGATTCATTTGTTAAAGATGAATTTATAGTTGTAGAAGCACTATTTGTAGTAATTTTTATATCGCCACTGGCATTTGTAATATTACCAACAATTACATTAGATCCATTTGTGCTTGAAATAATTGTATCACCATTTCCATTTACGATATTACCGGATTGAGAATAACCATTAGTACTTGTTATTGTAATTGCACCATTATTTGTTGATACATCTTTAACTGTTAAACCTTTTGATGTTATTGTTATATCTCCGGTATTTGTTGATATAGCATTTGAGATAATACTATTACCGTTGTTGGTAATCGTAATATTCCCTGTTGTATCTGCAATAGCTCCTGAAATTGAAGTTAGACCAGTATTGTTTAAAATATTAATATTTCCAGTATTATCAGATATATTTCCTGAAATAGTCATTGGTCCTGCATTATTTGAAATAGCAATATCTCCTGTTGTATTGGTTATTGAATTAGAAATTGTTAGTCCATTCAAGCTTGAAATACCAATATTACCGTTTGTATTTGATACAGTTCCTGCTATACTTAATGCCTGTGAATTATTTGTATTTTTAACAGAAACACCCTCTGTTGCTGAAACAGATGCAGTATCAGCAATTGTTAAATTGCCTTTTTTATTTTCTATTTCTACTGTACCGTCAGATGTTTTAACTGTTGATGCAATATTTGCAGATGTACCATTGGTTATAACACTAATATTACCTTTTGTGTTTGTAATATCTCCTATTATTACATTTGTACCATTTGTACTTGAAATAGTAGTGTTACCATCACCGTTTGTAACATTACCAGTTTGTGAATAACCATTTGTACTTGTTAATGTGATTGCACCTTTAGTTGTTGATACATTTGCAACTGCTAAACCCTTTGAGGTTATTGAAATATTACCTGTACCATCTGT
>CADCPD010000006.1 GCA_902803265.1 uncultured bacterium
GTTTGAGCTGCAGCTTGCACTTGTGGTTGTGTAGTTTGAATTTGTACAGGAGTTTGCTCAGCAAGAACTTCCGGTTCCGCAGAAACAATAGGAGGCATAATTTGAGACATTTCTTCGTCAACCATAGATGCCAAATCTATACCTTTTTCATTTATTACAGAATTAAAATCATCCATAGAAAGAGTTTCTGCATCACCATCTTTTGCCGCTAAATTGGTAATATAATCTTTAGCCTCTTCTGCTGAAACTTCTCCATCTCCATCAACATCAGCATCTTCTTTTACTGAGTCAAAAGACAAAAAGTTTCTTAAGATAGAAGTCAATGCCGAATTTTCTGCAGGTTCTTCTGTGGACATAACTTGTTCATAATTCAAATTTTGCAATACTTCCTGATTAGCAAGATTAAAAACAGATGTTCCGTCTTCTTTCTGGGTAACACTGAACTGATCGCCAAATAACGAACCAATATCCTGAGAGCTGGTATTATCTACAGAAGCACTTTCTGGCGTTGCACCAGATTGTTGATACTTAGCCATCTCTGCTTTTTTATTTAAGAATTCCATATAGTCCATGTAACAAACTCCTACATCTATCTCATACTACGAATGTCGACAGAAAAATTAAAAACTTTAGCAAAATAACGACAATGTAAAGAAATGTTACTTAATCATTTTTTTCAATTCATTTTTTGCGACTATAAGCTGTCTGTCATTGTTAGACTTAATATCATCAATTGTTAATTCTATCTTTATATCAGGTTCTATACCTTTTTTATTTATATCTATACCATTTGGTGTTAAATATTTTGCAATAGTTAAATTTATACCGGTACCGTTAGGAAGAGGGACAATCTGTTGAACCATGCCTTTACCATAAGTTTTTGTTCCAACAATCTTCGCTTTATTATAATCCTTTAATGCGCCTGATAAAATTTCACTTGCACTTGCACTACTACCATCTACAAGAACAATTACCGGTTTGGTTATGTTAATTTGAGTATTTTGAGCTTTGATACGGCTTCTGTAACCATTTCTACCAATAATGCTGACAATTTCTTTTCCACCTTCAATAAACATATTTGAAATAAATACGGCATTAGGAAGAAGCCCACCGGGATTGCCTCTCAAATCAATTATTAAACCTTTTGTATTTTTAGTTTTCTCTAAAGCTTCAACAAATTCAGTAGCAGTTGATGCGCCTATAAATGTAGATATTTGAATATAACCTAAATCTTTATCTACAGAACTTTTTACAGTTTTAACCTTAATTTCTTTTCTTTTTATTTTTTTTATAATTTTATTATTATCACGGAGTAAAACAATCTCTACAATACTATTAACAGGGCCTCTGACATTGGTAGCAACTTCACTTATTGACTTACCACTCATATCGATACCATTAACTTTTAAAATAATATCTCCTATTTTTATTTGTGCAGATTGCGCAGGACTACCGTCTACAACACCTAAGACATATATTTTTCCATCAATAGAAGCTATATTAACACCAATTCCTGTAACTTTTGAATCAATATCAATATTTTGTTCTGCAAATTCTTCTTTATTCATAAAATTTGAATAAGGATCATTCAAACTCTCTAACATGGTTGCAATGGCAACTTTAGCATCATCATCTGTATTAATTTTACCTCTATAATGCTCTTTCCATCTTGCCCAACGCTGATTATTCATTGATGAATCATAATATGAATCTCTAATTTCACGCCAAGTCAAATTAAATAGTTGCTGACTTGAAACAACAGTATTGTTTGTTCTTGAGACTAACTTAGTTCTGAAATTTACCGGAATATCAAAAAATTTCAGAAAAAAATTGTTCAAAAGAACAATCATAAATATAAAAATTAATAAAATAATTGCTTGTTTTTTGTCCATAGCTTAATTTAACAACAACGGTTAAATTTTATCAATAGTCAATTAAATTAGGCATATGGATATTCAACTAAGGACAAAGACTTTCCCAATCTTCTTCTTCGTCTTCTTCGCCAGGTTCTCTTATTTTTTCTTCATCTTCAAGCATCAACATCAATTGTAATCTTAGTTGTTTTTTATAATTTTCTCTTGCTTTTTCAATTGTTTTTGCACAAAAAGCAAAACTTGGAATTTCTTTAATTTCTATATACCAATAAGGATTTCCGTTAAAATCCAAATCAGTACCTTCTATTAAAGTCCAGTTTAAATTCATATAATATTCTATATCTTTATTCATTAAACACTCTTTCATTTAACGGCTGATTTATCATCAAACCTTCTCCGCCTATAACATCTGCTTGTTTATTATCTATATACAAATATACAGGTAATTTTGTATTTTTATTAGCAGTTTTAACTAATTGATACAAACGTTTATATAAACCATCTGTACCACCACCTTGTTCAAAAGCCGAAGTCAAATTAATTATTGCTTTTTTATCAGTTTCTACAACAGATATAACATTTGTACCTTCAGGAATTTCTGAATATATACCTTTTTCTTTTTCAATTTGAGATGGACCCTCAATTAATCTTGACATAGCAAATGACAATTGCGGACCATTTTCATTTTTATCATATTTTCTTTTTACAGCTCTGTAATATTCTTCACCTGCTTCATTTTTACCTATGAAAAATACATTTATATAAGTTTCATCTTTTTTTGAAGATGCCTTATCCTCTTCAGGCTCATCAATAGTTTCAGATTGAACTTCCTCTAAGTTTGAATTTACAGAACTATTAGGGCTAAAAAAAGCATATTTTACATAGCCTATAGTTATCAAAATTAATACTATTATTGCAACTTTTGTATTATTTGTCATCATAATGTAAAGCCTTTATCTCTTTGGTATAAATATTATACCGTCAACAAGAATTTTGTCATCTACAATATTTACCGTATTTATTACAAGTTTACCATTTGGTATTTGAAATGCATCCATAGAATATTGTAGAGGATCAATAAAGTTAATCAAAGAAAGATATTTTGCTATATTTAACTTTTTATTTGTATTTTCCAATTTTACATCATATACATTTATTTTATTATTAACTACATTTAATGCAGTTGATATTTCAATTTTCAAATTAGAAGCTTTGTTAAATAAACTTGTTATACCTGATGAAATATTTAAGAAAACATGCAGACGTTCATCTTTTATTGCGATATCAACTGATTCCAATTTTAACAATTTTATACCTATTGCGCTTAAGTCAACTTTTTGTAATATCGCATTATAATCTTTTGAGTTAACCGTTTCTCTTAAGTCTTTTTCAGTTACCATAACTGAATAATCCATCAATATATTCGATTTATTGTAGATTTCATCTGTTGATAAATCTAAATAATTAAAATCACATAAAGTTTTTGCTTCAAACAAACTAACTTTTGTTCCATCAATATCTAGATTTTTACCTGTAATTTTTAAACTTTTAAAAATACCCCTCTTTAAATCCCTTAAACTGTAAGATTTTAAAGATACTTTAAACTTATGTCCTGTTTCTTTTTTAATTTGTTTTTTTATAATACTTTCGCCAACCTTTTCAGCTAAAAAAGTTGCGCCGAACATTTTTGACATAACTTGGTTGGTTTTTGAGGAAACATCATATGCAGGAGTACAATATTTTTCAGGTGTATACTGTGCTGCTAATGTTGGTAAATTTATTAAAACTATTATTAATACTGCTATTAAATATTTCTTTATCATTTTATAAATACCTTTTCCAGTAAGGTTTTTCTTTCAATAATACGTGTAACTGCAATTATTCTATTACAATTGGTCAAAATAATTAATTCATTGTTAAAATTTGTGAACTTATCTGATATAAAGTTCTGACCATTTTTCACCTTTATGCATTCATTATCAGTTATGTCGACTTTATGCAAATGCGAAAAATAATTTAGAGGATATTCAATAAATTTTTCTTTATTTTCTGATTGTTTTATATCGTCTAATGTTACAGAATTTTCAATTAAAAAATCACCTGCCACTGTTCTTGTCAAGCCTATCAAATGACCGCCACATGATAATATTTCACCTAAATCATTTGCAATACTTCTTATATAAGTTCCTTTTGAACATTTTATTTTTAATTCTGCAATATTATCTTCAAAAGATAATAACTCAAGTTTTTCTACTGTAATTTTTCTTGCCTCAATTTCAATATCTTTACCTTCTCTTGCATATTCATACAATTTTTTACCATTCTTTTTTAAAGCAGAAAAAATTGGAGGTTTTTGAAAAATTTCTCCTCTAAATTTACTCAACGCATTTTCAAGTTCAGATTTTTCTACAATTATATCAGACCGAAAAGTTATATTACCCTCTTTATCATAAGTATCAGTACTTGCACCAAATTTAACAGTTGCAACATACTCTTTATCATCAGATAAATATTCTATCAATCTTGTTGCATCGCCTACGGCAATCGGCAATACGCCATTTGCCATTGGATCCAGTGTTCCTGTATGACCTATTTTTTTTATATTTAAAATTTTTCGCAAAACACAGACGACATCATGAGATGTCATTCCAGAGGGTTTATTTACATTAATAAAGCCAAACATGATAAATTATATTTCCCCACGAGAAATTTTATCAATAATTTCAGTTACTCTTGAACCTCTTTCAATTGAGTCATCATAGACAAATCTTAATTCAGGAGTAACTCTCAATCTTATACGTTTACCAACCTCATATCTTATCTTAGGCTTATTTTGTTCAATAGCTTCTTTTGTTTTTTCTTTTTGTTCGTCCGAACCAAATACAGAATAAAATACTTTGGCATAAGAATTATCATGTGAAACTTCAACATCAACGATTGAAACAACACCTGAAATTCTTGCATCCTGAATATCTCTTCTCAAAATATCAGAAATTTCTCTCATTAATTCTTTTCTAACACGTTCATTTCTTAATGTCATAATAAACCTTTATAAATAAACTAATCTAAAGAAACTTTAACCTTTTCTGTTGTAGAAACTTCAATAATATCGCCTTCTTCTAAATCATTAAATTTTGCAAACGATAAACCGCACTCAAAACCTTGTGCAACTTCTTTAACATCATCTTTAAATCTCTTCAACTGATCAATTTGACCTTTAAAGATTTCTTTACCATTACGTATAACAACGGCAATATTATTTCTTGCAATTTTTCCTTCAGTAACATAACAACCTGCAATACGAGTTGTTTTACCAATAGTAAATATTTGACGAACTTCAGCCTTACCAACTTCAACCTCTTTAGTTTCCGGTTCAAGTAATGAAAGCATTGTATTTTCCATTTCTTCAATTATTTGATAAATAATATCGTATTTTTTAATAGTAACATTTTCTCTTTCAGCCGCAATAATAGCATTGTTATCTTCTTTAACGGTAAAGCCTAAAATTAAAGCATTACTTGCCGCAGCTAACATAACATCAGCTTCTGATATATCACCGACACCAACGTGAATAATTTTTGTAACTATTTTCTTAGATTCTAAACCGGCAATAGCTTGAGAAACAGCTTCTGCAGAACCATGAGTATTTGCTTTTACAATCAAATTCAATTGAGGAATATTATCCTCACCTCTCATAGCTTCACGTCTGATGTGTGCAGGAAGCATAGCATCCAAACGTTTTTCTCTTTCATTTTCTTTTCTCTTGTCAACTATTGCTTTCATTTCTCTTTCGTTTTCAACAACTTCAAAGAAATCACCAGCTTTTGGAACTTCTGTTAGACCTAAAATTTCTACAGGAGTAGATGGTCCTGCATCTTTAATTCTCTCACCTGAATCAGATAGCAACGCTCTGATTTTACCGCAAGTATTGCCAACAACAACACAATCACCAACATGCATAGTACCATTTTGTACCAATAATGAAGCAACAGGGCCTTTTCCTTTATCAAGGTTTGCTTCAATAACAACACCTGAACCAACAGCATCAGGATTTGCTTTTAAATCTTGCATATCAGCAACTAAAAGAATATATTCTAATAATTCATCAATACCCTCTTTTTGTAAAGCTGAAACTTTACATGTAATAGTATCACCGCCCCATTCTTCAGGAACAAGACCGTGCTCTGTTAATTGAGTTAAAACTCTATCCGGATCAGCACCTGGTTTATCCATTTTATTAACGGCAACAATAATAGGTATTTCAGCAGCTTTCGCATGTGCAATTGCTTCAACAGTTTGAGGCATAATACCGTCATCAGCCGCAACGACCAAAATAGCGATATCAGTTGCTTTTGCACCTCTGGCTCTCATTTCTGTGAAAGCTTCGTGACCTGGTGTATCTAAAAATACAATCTTACCTTCACTTAAATTAACAGTATACGCACCTATTGATTGAGTGATGCCTCCGACTTCATCATTAACAATTTTATGTTTAGATTGACGAATACTATCTAACAACGTTGTTTTACCATGGTCAACGTGCCCCATAATACTAACAACAGGAGCTCTCTTCTTAAGTAATTTTTCGTCGACTTTAAATCTTTCTTGTTGATGTTCTTTTTCAAGTTCTTCTTCAATAAATGCATCTAAATCTTCTTCTAAA
>CADCPD010000007.1 GCA_902803265.1 uncultured bacterium
ATTGCAGAAACATTAGAAAACGGAAAACCTTGTCCTGTCTGCGGCTCTGTTGAACACCCTTGTAAAGCGACGATTTCCGGTGAAAAAATAACACAAAAAGATGTAGCTAACTTAAAGAAAGATGTCGATAAAAAACAAAAAGAATGCAATGATAAATCTAAAGAAATTTCGTCTCTTGACGCAATTATAAATAACTTAGAAAAACAATTACTTGAAAAAAGTAATAAAGTTTTTGGATTAAATTCAATAGAAGGACTTGAAATTAAGTTAGAAACAGCTATTGAAAATAATGCAAAAGAAAAACAAGAACTTCAAAAGAAACAAGAAGAACTGGAAATAAATCAAAAAAGAGAAATAGATTTAAAATCTGATATTGATAAATTTAAGGAAATAAAAGAAAAAATAGACTCAGAAATAAAGAAAAATCAAGAAACTTTATTTACATTATCAAATGAAATTACAAGCCTTGAATCAATCAAAAATGAAAAAAAGAAAAATTTAAAAGATGAATCAATAGAGCAGGCTGAAAAAGCTTTTCAAGAAGATAATGCTAAACTTGATAAATTAAAGACAGAAATATCAAATTTAGAAAATAGTAAAAAAAACAATTCTGACAATTTAACACAGGCAAAAGGTCAAATAACTGCATTAGAAAACCAAATAAAAGAAGCAAAAACATATGATATGAGAAAAATGAAAGATGATTTAGCAAGTGTGCAAGAAGCTTTAGAAACCCTAAATACTAAATATGTTAATACTAATGCTCGTTATGATATAAATTTAACGGCTCATAAAAATATATCAGAGAGATTTAAACAATATGAAACTTTATCTAAAAATTATGAAATATTAGATAATTTGAATAAAACAGCAAACGGCAAACTTACAAACGGTAAATCTAAAATATCATTTGAATCCTATATTTTATCTACCTATTTTGAATTGATAATAAAATCTGCAAATTTAAGACTAAAAGCAATGACAAACGGTCAGTTTGAATTAAGAAGAAGCTCTGATAGGGGCGGAAATTCAAAGACAGGATTAGATTTAAATGTATTTGATACATATACAACAAAAGAAAGAAGCGTTAATTCATTGTCAGGAGGAGAAACCTTTAAAGCAGCATTAGCACTTGCATTAGGTTTGTCAGATACAATTCAACAACAGTCAGGCGGAATTCAAATAGATGCAATGTTTGTTGATGAAGGTTTTGGTTCGCTTGATAATGAATCTTTAGAACAAACTATGCGAATTTTAATGGATTTATCAGGTAATAATACCTTAATTGGTATTATTTCACATGTTACGGAATTAAGAGAAAAAATAGATAATAAAATTATTGTAAACAAAACCCAAACGGGAAGCTCATTAAGAGTAGAAACTCCTTAATACTATTATTAAACAAATATAATAAATAATAACTTAAATTTTAGATAGTATAAAACTCCTAAAAATAATACTGCTAAAAATTGCAAAATTTCGGATTAATAATTTTCAAAATAAATTAATAATATTTTTACCGATAAAATAGGAGGGGGATTATTATGTCAAAAATACCTGTAAGAATTTTAATGGTAGAAGATCATAAATTAATGAGAGTAGGATTAAAATCATTGTTTGATGAATACGAAGACTTAAATATCGTTGCGGAAGCAGAAAGCGGTAAGGACACATTAGAGATTATAAAATCGACACAGATAGATGTAGTTTTAATGGATTTGGGATTACCCGATATATCAGGAATAGAACTAACAAAAAAAATATTAGAATATAATAACAAAATAAAAGTAGTAATCTTAACAAGCCATTTAACAGAAAAAGAAATATTTGACGCACTTTCAGCAGGTGCCAGTGCCTATGTATTAAAAGACATAAATACAGAAATGTTAATGATGATAATAAGGAGTTCAAAATTAGGAGCAATGTGGATAGATCCACAGGCAGTACCAATACTAAGAGATAGAAATCTTGGTTCAATAATACCACAGAAACAAATGACAAGAGCTGCGTTTAGAGAACAACATTCAAATTTAACACAAAGAGAATACGAAGTTTTAAAACTTGTAGTTGATGGTAAATCAAACCATGATATTGCTGAAATACTTACAATAAGTGAACATACAGCAAAAGCTCATGTTTGCAATATTATACAAAAACTTGTAGTTGATGATAGAACTCAAGCTGCAGTAAAAGCCTTAAAAGAGGGATTAGTATAATATAAAAGGCTTTGAACAAAAGTTCAAAGCCTAAAAAAGGAAGAGGTGGGATTCGAACCCACGGTACGCTCGTCACGTACGACGGTTTTCAAGACCGCTCCTATCAACCACTCTGGCACTCTTCCATGTTGATTGGTCTTCCGTTCCTTTATTGTAATACAAAAGATATTATTTGTAAACTATTTTTTTAAAAAGACGGAATATAGATTTATTCCGTCTTTTTAATAGTTTATAAATAGTAAATTAACATTTTATTTTAGCTGAGCAGCTTTTAATCTTGCCAAAGCTCTTGATAATGCAGCTTCTGCTCTTTTTTCATCAACAGTTTCAGACTTAGCTTGCAATCTTTCTTCTGCACGTTGCTTAGCACTTTTTGCTCTTTCAACATCAATATCGTCGCCGCATTCGCTAGATTGAGTCAAGATTACAGCCTCGTCATCAGCATATTGAAAAACACCACCAATCGTAGTAAAGAATTTACTATTACCTTCTTTTACGACTTTTGTAACGCCTACATCCAATGCAGACATGAATGGAATGTGACCTTTCAATACACCAAATTCACCATCTGTACCTTTTGAGTATATTTCATCAACTACATCATCATATACTACTTTTTCATGTGTTACGATTTTTAAATGCATAGTTTATTACCTATAATGTTTTTGCTTTTTCTATTGCTTCTTCAATTGTACCAACCATATAAAATGCTTGTTCCGGTAAGTTATCATGTTTACCTTCGATAATTTCTTTAAAGCCTTTTATTGTATCTTCCAACTTAACATATTTACCAGACATACCTGAGAATTGTTCAGCTACGAAGAATGGTTGAGATAAGAATTTTTGAATTTTTCTTGCTCTGTTTACAGTTTCTTTATCTTCTTCTGATAATTCATCCATACCTAAAATTGCGATGATATCTTGTAATTCTTTATATTTTTGAAGAATTTCTAATACTTTTCTCGTTGTTTCATAGTGTTCATCACCGATTATGTGTGGATCAAGAACTCTTGAGTTAGAAGCAAGAGGATCAACAGCAGGATAAATACCTAATGATGCGATTTGTCTTGACAATACTGTTGAAGCATCTAAGTGCGAGAAAGTTGTAGCAGGAGCAGGGTCTGTCAAGTCATCTGCAGGCACGTAAATTGCTTGAACAGATGTAATTGAACCATCCTTTGTAGATGTAATTCTTTCTTGTAAATCACCCATTTCATTTGCTAATGTTGGTTGATAACCTACAGCTGAAGGCATACGACCTAACAATGCTGATACTTCCGAACCAGCTTGAGTAAATCTGAAGATGTTATCAATAAATAACAATACGTCTTGTTTAGAAAAATCTCTAAAGTATTCAGCAGCTGTTAATGCTGATAAACCAACTCTCATACGAGCTCCAGGTGGTTCATTCATTTGTCCGTAAATCAAAGCAACCTTATCGATAACGTTTGATTCTTTCATTTCGTTCCAAAGGTCATTACCTTCACGAGTTCTTTCACCAACACCACCAAATACAGATACACCAGAGTGTTCCATTGCAATGTTATGAATTAATTCCATGATTAGTACTGTTTTACCAACACCGGCACCACCGAATAAACCGATTTTTCCACCTTTTTGATATGGTTGTAAAAGGTCAATTGCTTTAATACCTGTTTCCAAAATTTCGATATCAGTATTTTGGTCAACTAATTTTGGAGCTTCTCTGTGAATAGGTAAATAATTTTCTGTTTCAACAGGACCCATTTCATCAACAGGTTCACCTATTACGTTCAATATTCTACCTAAAATTGGTTTACCAACAGGAATTTTAATTGGAGATTTAGTATTTTCAACTTTCATTCCTCTTTTTAAACCATCAGTTGATGACATAGCAACTGTTCTTACCTTATTAGAGCCTAACATTTGTTGAACTTCAGCTACAACGTAACTTCCATCTTCTCTATAGATTCTTAATGCAGTATAAATTTCAGGTAATTCACCAGATTGAAACTCTACGTCAATTACAGGTCCAATTATCTGTGTTATTAAACCTTGTGTTTGTTCAAGTACTTCCATATGTTCTCCTTTTTTCTTGTTATCATGTATTGTACAACAAAAAAAAATTTTTAACACAAATGTTAACGTTTAGTAGCAATTTTTTTTTATTTCATGTTTTAATATAAACAAATAGTAAAAGTGTAAGCTTTACAACAAAAAATGGCGGAAGTTATGAAAGTTCTTATAGATCAAGAATTAAACAGCAATAATAAACTTTTAAAGCCTGATATGACGCTAAAAAGTAGTCGAGAATTGTATGTTGTATACTTACAAGCAAAATTTAGACAACTATTTGAACACGATGTAAACAGTATTTCGCCTATTATAAAATCTGTTAGAGCAGGTTTTGTTCAAAGTTTTTCTGAAAGATTGATTAATAACCCAAATAGAAAAATATTAATAGGTATTTCAGGAGCATCTGCCTCAGGCAAATCCACTATTTGCAAAACGATTCATGACGTTTCCGATAAATTAGATTTACCTATTTCAATTATAAGTACTGACAACTATTTTAAAGATATTTCAGGACTTATTAAAAAATTTGGAAATTTTGATAATCTAAGAGATAACGGATACGATATTGACTCTCCTGAAGGTTTCCAATTAGATATATTAAAAAATGATTTAGAAGATATCTCAATGGGTAATAACATATTAACACCAAAATATCTTCCAAACGGAACCGGAGTTTCTATTCCAAAAGCTATTCCTGTTCAATCAAGAAAAATTATTATCGTAGAAGGAACCGCAGCTTTATATATTAAAGATTTATTTGATATTAATATTTTTATAGAAACAAATGAAGAAAAACGTAAAGAAAGATTTTTATCAAGAGCTGTAAGCGAAAGAAATCAAGATTTAGAAAATGCCTTAAAGCACTGGGAATATATTATTAACGCAGGCAAAAAATATATCACACCGTCAATAAATTCAACAGATATTATTCTTGACGGAGATTCTGATTTAGAGTATTTTGCTCAAATTTTAGAATATCTTCATACAATTACAAATAATTTTAAAAAATAAAATTTTAAACAGATATTGAAAAATTAGTAAAATTCTTAATAATATTGCTGTTAATTTTGTTAGTATTTTGGCTGCTAGTTAAGGATTGAGAAAATTTTAAAACATTCTTTAGGTTGTAATATTCACCCATTCCAACATCATTATATACACTTTTTGCAATATTTATTTTAAATTTATTTTTAAGAACATCTTTCAACGGACTTTCGCCTAAAGGAACGGCTGTTTCAGATTTATAAGTTAAATAATTAGAAATTTCAGATGTATATTTTTTTATGTAATCACCAATTTCAAAACTTGTTTCTGCTTTGTTGTAATCAAATTCAATAAGTTTATTGTATGCACTTTCTTCTGAAGAAGTTTCAACTTCTTCAGCTTCCTCAGATTCAGATGAAACTTCCGCATCTTCTTCGTCAATTTCTGCTTCTGACTTTTTATTTTTTTCAGCTTTTTCATCTTTTTCTACATTTTTACTTTTAGAAAAAGATTCGTTTATTCTTTCGGTAGCCGTATCCGAAAGCATATTAACTGATATAATATTATCTAATGTTGTACTCATTGCTGATCCCATATAATATAACTTACCACGTATATAATTATATTTTTCGATATTTTTTAAAAACTTAAACTTTATTTACATCAAGTAAACTTAATTATTAAATTGCGTAATAGTTAACTACTTTAGTACCATTTTCATCAACATTTCTATCCATAGCTAATATAGGATTATGTTTAGCTTGATGAATAATAGCACGTTTAAGAGATGTACCGAATGTGTGATTTAATAAATCCAAACCTTCTTTTGCTGTAACAGTAACATCAGATTTAACACCTGCAGCTTTATTTGCCTTTATTACAGCTTCTTTTAATTGAGCCATTTTGATATTACCAGCAGTTTTAAGAGCACTTAATTGTGATTCTGCTGAAGATATTTCTGCTTTTGAAGCTTCAAAAGCTTCTAAGGCATGTACTCTGTTTTCTGCATTACTAATTACGTTTGCAACATCCTCTGTAGTTGTTGCATTTTCAATTGCAGAGAATTGAGAAGTTAAAGATTCTTTCTTAGCTGCTAGTTGAGCGATTTGTTCAGCATCCTTTGTTGCATCTAATCCTGCAATTTTATTATCAATTTTTGATATTTTTTGATTTTTGTAGTTTGCAAAAGCTTTTGAAGTATCAAATATAGCTTTTGAATTAGCTGCAAAGTTTGTTTTAGCTGCATTGTAAATAGATGTAGCATCAGCCATTAACGTACCAGCTTGATAGCTTGTTTTAATACCTTTTGCCAAATTTACAGCATTATCACATGTTGTAACAAAACAATCTTTTGTTGCTTGTAAGCAATTACCTTTATATGTAGCACCATTATTTACACTTTTCATAGCAGATTTTGCACCGGCAACTGAAACACCAATTGTAGTAGCACCTAAGCCCATATCTTGCCATGCAGCTTCAGCTTCTGCATCAGTTTTTGCAGTTGCTGCATTGATTGCACCTTTAACAACTTTATAACCACCTGTACAAACGCCTAATGCAACACCTGCAGTTGCAAAAGCAGGAGCAGCAGCAGTTCCCCAAGAAGCAACAGATACAGCAATAGCAGCTGACATAATAGCTACTGTTTTTGTAGTTTGCCAAATGCTAAAATCACCATTTTCATCAGTAAACATACCTGTTACAAATTTCAAGCAGCCTTTACCAAAGTTTTTTAACTTACTCCAAGCAGAGATTTTACCGTCATCATTACCGTCTTCAACAGTTTGTACAGCTGCATATCTGTTACCATTTTCATCTGTAACAACTTCGTATTGTTGTTGCGGTTGAGCAGAAGCTTGTGCATTACCTGCAAGTAATGCTGAAGGATTATTTTGAGTTAAAAACTGATTTTGAGCAGGATTTACATATCCTTGAACCATCGGATATCCGTAATAACCGTTACGTTGATACTGTGTTAATAATGGATCTATTACAAAAGGCATTGTCATAATTTATAACTCTCAATAATCTCTCTCATATTAAAGAAAAATTATTGGCTAAAATAATTGACATAACGTGACTTTAAAATTTTTAAAACACCTATAAACAGAGCATTACAGGCAGTAAATTCAACTTTACGTTTCTTAATAATATTAATTTTCTTTACAAAAATGTAGACTTTTTTATTATCATTCTTAAAGAAATTAATATACGACAAAAGTAGGATTACAAAAAAGAAAGATTGTGATAACGTGATAGCAGACTTAAGCAACAATAAAAAGGATTTTACAGTGATTAAAACTAGCGAAAACAAGGATGTATTACAAAAAAAACTTCTTACTGCCGATGTTTTTGAAAGAACAAAAGTTGCAGGATTAAAAGATTTAATTGAAGAAGCTAAAGATATTGAAATCACATTGGATTTCATCACTTACGGCAGCAATTTAGTGAAAAAATTTATATCTAAGGTTTTACCAAAACTTTAATCACGTTGCCTTCTATATGTTTTTGCATAGCATACGGAACTTTATCAAGAGATACTTCTTCCGTGATAAGTTTTTTCACGTCCATTTTATGAGAAGAAATTAAATCAAGTGCTTTTCTCACATATTCAGGTGTGTGATGAAATACGCTTATAATTTTTATATCTCCATAGTGCATTTTTACAGCAGAAAGTTTAACCTCTGAACCTTTTTTACAGCCGCCGAAAAAGTGAACTGTTCCGCCCGGACGAACAATAGAAAAAACTTGTTCCCAAATTTCAGGAAGTCCGACGCACTCAATGGCAACATCCAAACCTCGGCCTTCATCAGAAAATTGCTTAAAAGCACTTTCTGCATCATTTATCTTTGTCAAATCAACAACTTCATCAGCATCTGCAAATTCTTTTGCAAGTTTTAATTTTAAAGGATTTCTTCCTCCAACAATTACTCTTGCACCTTTTAATTTAGCATATTTTGCAAACATCAAACCAATAGGACCGATTCCGATAATACCGACAGAATCTCCTTCCTTTATACCAGTTCTTTCTGCGCCATGAACAACATTTGCAAGAGGTTCCGTAAATGCAGCTTCTTCAAAACTTAAATCATCAGGTATTTTTATCATATTTTTTTCAACAATTCTTGCCGGAACAATAATATATTCTGCATAAGCACCATTTAAGAATTCCAAATTTTCACATAAATTGTATTGCCCTTTTTTACAGTAAAAACATTCACCGCAAGGAGCCGAATTTGCGGCAACTACTCTGTCTCCAACTTTAAAATTTTCAACACCTTCGCCTATTTTTTCAATAATACCGCTAAATTCATGCCCGAAGCCAGAAGGAACTTTTTTTATCAATACAGGATGACCTCGTCTGAATGTTTTAACATCAGTACCGCAAGTTAATGCTGCCATAATTTTTACAAGAACTTCTCCTTTTTCAGGTTCTTTTACAGGCACTTCTTCATATCTGATATCTTCAGGGGCATAAAACTGAATAGCTTTCATCTATATTATTCCTTAATTTTTATATACGCTTTAAAAATTTTATTACTTACTGTATCATCAAATGCTTTTTGAACATCATCGAGTTCATAAATTGTTGAAATATTTTTTACTTTCACTTTTTCTGATTTTAAAAGTTCATACGAAGTTTTTAAATCAACTGGAGCAGGAGAATAACTACCAAAAACAGTCAATTCTCTGTAATAAATTTCATTATTTGCATATCCCATATTGTTTGGAGTACTTGCAAACACAACTATTTTACCGCCATTTCTTACGGTTTTGAGGGCAAGTTCAATAGCTTTATCAGAGCCTGATGTCATAAATACAGCATCAACACCCATACCATTTGTTTTTTCTTTTATATATTGTTCACTTTTTTCGAAATCAGCTGAATTAAAAGATTCTATACCGACAGAATTTGCAAGATTTATTCTGTCTTCCAGCAAGTCACAGCCAAAAGTTTTGCAGTTATATATTGCATTGAATGCTTGCCCTGAAAGATACCCTATAGAACCCAGACCTATTACCAAAACTGTTGATTTATTATTTAAGTCTGCTCTTTTCACAGCTCTTACAATGCAACCTAAAGGTTCATAAAAAGATATTTCTTCATAAGTTAAATTCTCAGGGATTTTATATGCAACATTTTTCAAATGTTCATCAGATAAGTAAATATATTCACTAAATCCACCGGGAAATATATTGGTAGATTTAAAATGTTCACACATAGAATAATGTTCATTTTTACAATATTCACAGTTAAAACAAGGTATATGATGCGAACTTACAATTTCATCATTTAGTTTAAAATCAGTATCTGAATTAATTTCAACAATCTTGCCAACAATTTCGTGACCTAAAACTGTTCCGTTTTTAGCTTTACCAGTTTTAAGTTTAACTATATCCGAACCGCATAATCCACAACCAAAGACTTGAACAATAGCACCTTTCTTTTCACCTAAAGAAGGTTTTTCAAGATTTTTTATAATATTTTTATGATTTTCTACAATTGCTGCTTTCATATACATACAGTTTATCACGAAATTTGCAATACAACACAAAAAAATATATAATACGAATATGACAATTATTAGACGACTTTCATATTTTGACGGTTCAAAACTAAAAAAAATGATAGCTTTTCTCGGCAATGATGAAGCTGACAAATTTATAAAAACTATAATGAACACGTCATGTTCGTTTTTACAACAATTTTTGCCGTTAAAATTTAAAATATTACCTGAATCATACGTGCTTGAAGATGCAAAAGATTTACACGGGGTAATAACTGTCTCTCCGGAAAGAGGCAATCCGTACAAACTTGCAATTACAAGATTAATGTTTGAAAAAAATTACTATGAAGTCGGCAAACAATTAATTGATTATACAATTTCAAAATACGGGGCAAAAGGCGCTGATACATTCATTGTATCAATCGATGACAGCTATGATGAATTATTGAAACTATTTACTACTGCCTGCGGATTTAGACAATGCGGAAGCGAAATTTTATATCGTATGCCCAAAAAAGCACACAGAATTAATAAAAATGAAAATATTATCTTCAGACCTTTTAAAAATTCTGACATAGAAACTGTTTGCGATATTTATAACAGTTCAGTTATAAACCACTTCAGACCGTCATTACAAAAACACAGAAATGAATTCAAAGATGTACTGTTTTATGGACTTTCAAGTAATTACGAACTTAAATATATAATGGAAAACATAAAAGCAAAAACCGCATTGGCATATTTTTCAATAACTACATTTGATAATACTAATTATACAATTGATATTACAATTCAAGAAGGATATGAAATTGATTACAGTCTTATTTTTGGCTTTATAAACAGAGAAATAAGACGAAGAAAAAAAGACTTTAACCTTTTTGTAAAGGTAAAAAAATACATTAAAAACACAGATAGACTTGAAGAATACCTAAATAAAAAAGAAAGTTCCGCGATACGAACCCAAATCGTATTGGTAAAAGATTTTTACAAACTAGCGAAAGAACAAACCCAAAAAACAGGGCTTGTCGTGTTTAATGAAACAAATTCTCCAATAAGAAGCAATTTCAAAATAAAAAATTAGAAATGTGCAACTTCATCAACATTCATTATCATACATTGCTTACCTAAATCCTCAATAAGAATTTTAAATCTATCAACATCAGCTCTTATGTGAGGGAACGTATTGTAATGCATAGGAATAACAATTTCTGCCCCAAGCCAATCAGCAGCTTTTGCAGCTGATTTAATATCCATGGTGAAATATCCTCCAATAGGTAAAATTGCTATATCCGGTCTATTCATTTCATTAATAATTTTTAATTCTTGATTTAAGCAAGTATCACCAGCATGAAAAACTCTTACACCATTTATTTCAAACAAAATACTGCAAGGACATCCTGCATACTGACCGTCAGGAGTAGAACTTGAATGAAAAGCAGGTAAAAATATAGCCGTACAATCATCATAATTAACCCAGCCGCCTAACCCGACAGGATTTATAAAAGCACCTCTGTCTGCACAATAATTTGCAAGTTCAAATATTGCAGTTATTCTTGCTTCTTTTGCTTTTGCAATTTCAATAGCAGAACCTAAATGATCAGAGTGACCATGTGTAACAAAAATTTCTTTAATATTCAAATCTTTCCAGTTATAACGGGGGAAAACTCCCAAAAACGGATCAATTAAAATATAATTTCCATTATTATTAATTTCAAAAGCACTGTGCCCTAAATATCTTAAATCAAATGCCATATAAATATCTCCTTACAAGTTTTGTTTAAATTTACCATATTTTTTGATAAAATACAAATATGTACGAAAAATATATGAAAGAATGTTTTGAACTCGCAAAAAAAGGACTTGGAAAAACTTCTCCAAATCCAATAGTCGGATGTATTGTTCTTGATAAAAACGGAAACAAAATATCAGAAGGTTATCACGCAAAATATGGTGAAAATCACGCAGAACGTGATGCTCTTTTAAAATTAAAAAACGGAGAAGAAAAAGACGGTACAATAATTGTTAGTCTTGAACCATGTTCGCATTTTGGTAAAACTCCGCCTTGCGTGGATTTAATAATTGAAAGAGGTCTTAAAAAAGTTGTGTTTGCAATGAAAGATGTAAATCCTCTTGTTTCAAGTATTCAAAAACTTAAAGACAACGGAATTGAAGTTATTTACGGCATTTTAGAAGAAGAAGCAAAAGAATTAAACGAAGTTTTCATAACAAATATGACAGAAAAAAGACCTTTTGTAGCTTTAAAAACCGCAACAACAATTGACGGAAAAATTTCAACAAAAACAGGCAGCTCAAAATGGATAACCTCAACTGAAGCAAGAGATAAGGGCAGAGAATTAAGAAAAATTTATGATGCGGTATTAACGACTTCATCAACAGTTATTGCTGATAATCCGAATTTTAACAATGATTTAAAAATCCTGATTGACAGAACGCTAAAAGTTGATTTGAAAAAGAATTTTTTTAAAACAGGAAAAATAATTATCGTACACGACAAATCAATAAAACCTGAAAAAACACTTGGAAATATAGAATATTTACCGTGTTCAGTTAAAGACAACAAAATTGATATAAATGAGGTTTTAAATATTCTTTTTGAAAGAAAAATAATGAGTATTTTTGTAGAAGCAGGCGGAACTTTTAACGGTTCAATGGTTGAAACCAGATTAGTTGATAAAATTTATCATTTTGTTGCGCCGAAGATTTTAGGCGATAACAGCGGTAAATCAGCTTTTGACGGAAGAAACATTACAAAAATAAACGACTGTATAAATTATAAAGTTCAAAATGTTGAAAGATTAGAAGAAGATATTTTGATTACATACAAAAAAGCGGCTGAATAAATCAACCGCCTTTTGTTTTTAAAAATCAGTTATTTTAAATCCATAACATTTAAAATTTCATCAATATTTGCATCTGTTTTTGCAACTTCTGTTTGTGAATATTTAATAGCGCTATCCGGATCTTTTAGTCCGTTACCGGTTAAAACGCAGGCAATTTTTGTATTTTCTTCAACAAGACCTTCTTTAACAGCCTGAATTAAACCTGCAACAGAAGCGGCACTTGCCGGTTCACATAAAATACCTTCTGTTGAAGCAATCAATTTATATGCTTCAATGATTTTTTCATCATTAACACATCCTATCTTACCACCTGATTTATCTCTTGCATTTTCAGCCTGTTTCCAGCTTGCAGGATTACCAATTCTTATTGCAGTTGCTATTGTTTCAGGTTTCATAATTCTTTCACCTCTGACAATTGCTGCAGCACCTTCTGCTTCATAGCCCATCATTTTTGGTAGTTTTGTATTAATTTTTTGAGCGTAATATTCTTCATAACCTTTCCAGTAAGCAGTAATATTACCTGCATTACCAACAGGAATAAAGTGATAATCCGGAGCATTACCAAGAGCATCAGATATTTCAAAAGCACCTGTTTTTTGTCCTTCAATTCTGTATGGATTTACTGAATTTACAAGAGTTATCGGGTGTTTATCAGAAATTTCTCTTACAAATTCAAGAGCTTCATCAAAATTACCTTTTATTGCAATAATTTCAGCACCATACATCATAGCTTGAGATAATTTACCAAGCGCGATATAACCATCCGGAATTAAAACGTAAGTTTTTAATCCTGCTTTTGCGCCGTAAGCCGCAGCGGCTGCGCTTGTATTACCTGTTGAAGCACAAATAATAGCGTTAGAGCCAGCCTCTTTAGCTTTTGTAACAGCCATTGTCATACCACGATCTTTAAAACTTCCCGTAGGATTTGAACCTTCAAATTTTAAATAAACTTCCGCTTTTATACCGATTGCTTTTGCTAAATTATCAGCTTTTATAAACGGAGTATTACCTTCATTTAATGTTACTATCTCAGTAGTATCACTTACAGGAAGATATTTTCTGTATTTATCTATTAAACCTTTATACATCTTTTGCCACCCTTATCATACTATTCAGTTTATTTATACAACCTTCTTTTTCTAATAAATCTATTACTTCCAGAATATCTCTTTCTTTGCAAAGTTCGGTAATTATAATAATATTTGCTGTATTATCTTCTGAAACACCTTTTTGCAATACACTTGCCAAACTTATTCCTTTATCAGCACAAATCAAACCTAATTTACCGATTACACCAACTTTATTACTTACTGTTAAAGACAGGTAGTACTTATTAATTGTATCTTTTATATCTGTAACCTTAACAGTACCACTGTGAGAACATCTCATCATTGGTAAAATATAATCAGTTGTACCTATTTCATTGGAAAGAACAACAATATCCCCTGCAACAGAACTTGCTGTAGGGAATTCTCCGGCTCCGGGTCCTGAAAGAGTAACTTGACCTATCGGAAAACCTGTTATTGTAACAGCATTTGTAACATAGTCAATATGAGCAAGTGTAGCATTTTTACTTACAAACATCGGATGAACTCTGACATCTGCCGTATTATCATCAGTTAATTCGGCATGAGCAACCAATTTTATCTTATACCCTAATTCATTTGCATATTTAATATCATCCGCAGTAACTTTGCTTATACCTTCTCTGTAAACATCATTTATTTTTATTCTTTTGTTCAAAGATATTGTAGCAAGAGTTGCCAATTTATAAGCCGCATCAAAACCTTCAACATCAGCAGTTGGGTCAGCTTCTGCATAACCAAGAGCTTGGGCTTCTTTTAAAACATCATCGTAAGACGCATGTTTCATATCCATATTTGTTAAAATATAATTTGTTGTTCCGTTTAATATAGCTTCAATTTTACTGATTTTATTAGCAGAAAGAATGGTTTTTATAGGCATAATAAGAGGAATACCGCCTGCAATAGCACCCTCATAAAGAATTACTTTGTTATTTTTTTCAGCTAATTCAAAAAGTTCTTCACCATGTTTTGCCAATAACTCTTTATTCGCGGTAACAACATGTTTGCCGTTTAAAATAGCTGTTGTAATGAGTGTTTTGGCAGGTTCAACACCGCCGATTAATTCAACAACCACATCAATATTTTCATCATTAACTATACTCATCGAATCCGTAGTTAATAGATTTTTATCCAAATTTTCAATGTTACGAGGTTTATTTATATCTCTTACAGCGATTTTAACAATTTCAATATTATCAAAATCCTGCAATGTTTTATAAACACCGCTTGCAACAGTACCTAAACCAATTAAACCTATTTTTATTTTGCTCATAAATACCCTTCACACTAATGTAATCACAGATAATAATACAATAATTTAACGCAAAAAAAAACCCTTTTTAAAAAAGGGTCTGGAATTTTTTTTCAATTCCTCGTGTGTAGAAGGTTAGTGTGTGTGGTAGGTTAGTGTGTGTGTGTAAAAAATCCTTTCTTTTATAACGACTTAAAAATTTATAGCCTATTATAAATAACTAAATAATCCTCTCATTAGCCTCTTACATATATATAAAGTATTTATCTTTTGAAGAATTTCAGCATGGATAATTTTTGTTACATTAGTTAACATTCATATTCATTTATGTGCTATAATCAAGAAAAAGAGGTTTATATGGCAGTAAAAAAAGTTTTAAGATACGGCGATCCGATTTTAAGAACTCCAACAAAAGAAGTTCATAAAGTTTCAAAAAAGATACAAGAGCTTGTAACTGATTTATTAGAAACAATGTATGCCCAAAATGGAGTAGGGCTCGCAGCACCGCAAATAGGGGAAAATTACAGGGTGTTTGTTGTTGATGTTTCAACCGGAAACGAACCTTTAAACCCTATAGTGTTCATCAATCCAAAAATCATCAAAAAATCAGGAGCTGTTAAAAGTCATGAAGGATGTTTAAGTTTTCCTGAAGCTTATACAGATGTTAAAAGATATGCAAATGTAATGATTAAAGCAATGGACAGAAAAGGTAAATCTTTTGTACTTGAAGCAAAAGACGGATGTTTACTTGCAAGGGCTATTCAACACGAATTTGACCATCTTGACGGAATTTTATTTATTGATCATTCGATAAATAGATTTGAGACAGAAACAATTCTTGAAAATCTTAACTTACCGCCAATCGAAGAAGATAAATTAATTGAAGAAAAAGAATTAGAGGAACAAATTGCAAATGCCGAATCAACAGAAGATTAGTTTAGTATATTTCGGAACTCCTCAAATAGCAGTAAAATCTTTTGAACATTTTATAAATTCGGAAGATTTTGATGTTTTGGCAGTTGTAACACAACCCGACAGACCAAAAGGAAGAGGTCATCATTTAACGCCATCACCTGTTAAAGAAGTTGCACTAAAATATGATATTCCTGTTTTTCAACCAATTTCTATAAGAAAAGAATTTGAAATACAGAAAGAACTTAAAAAACTAAATCCGGATTTCTTCGTAACATTTGCATTCGGGCAAATCCTATCTCAAGAAGTTTTAGATATTCCAAAATTTGAGACAATAAATCTTCATGCCTCTTTGCTTCCTAAATACAGAGGTGCTAATCCTATTCAAAGAGCCATTATAAACGGAGATGAAGAAACAGGCATTTGCACTATGATAACTGAATTAGGATTAGACTGCGGAGATATCTGCATAAAACATCCTATAAAATTAACCGAAGAAATGAATTGCGAAGATTTGGCTTGCGAAATTTCTGAAAGTTCACCGGAACTTTTGGACAAAACTTTGAAAGGTCTTTATAATAAAACCCTTATACCAATAAAACAACCTGAAGAAGGGGTTTGTATAGCAAAGAAAATCACAAAAGACGAATGTAAAATAGACTGGAATTGCGATGCAAAAACTGTTCACAACCTTGTAAGAGGTGTTTATAATTCACCTTGCGCATTCTTTGAATATCAAGGCAAGCTAATTAAAGTTTTAGAAACACAAGTAATTGAAAAGTCGGCAAACGCAGGAGAATTTTTGTGCGCAACAAAAGATGGTTTGGAAGTAGGATGTAAAAATAATTGTCTTCTTATAAAAAAAGTAAAACCTGAAGGCAAAGGTATAATGTCAGCTTCGGACTGGTACAGAGGATTAAAAAAATGATTACAAAAGGAATAAGAGGTGCAATTACCGTAGAAAGCAATACGGAAGAATCAATTAAAGAAGCGACATTGGAACTTTTGGCAGAATTATGCACGAAAAATAAAATTGAACCTTCTTTAATTTCTCACGCTGTATTCACTTTGACAGAAGATTTAAACGCAGCATTTCCTGCAAAATTTGCAAGATTAGACTTTGGATGGAAAGATGTTGCGATGATTTGTCATCACGAACTTGATGTGCCTAATTCTTTAAAAATGTGTTTAAGAATTCTTTTGGTCGTAAATGTAAGCGAAAATTTCGTTCCTGAATTTGTATATTTAAAAGGTGCAAGTCATTTAAGAGGTTAAATAAATGATTACCTTTGATTATCTTACTTTAAAAGCTTTTGCAGAAGAAAATAAAGATTTTTTTGAGAACGCAAGAATACAAAAAATCCAGTCACCGTCAAGAAAAGATTTAATTTTGTATTTAAGGGCATTAGGCGAAACAAAAAAGCTCTACATAAATATTGATCCTCAATTTTTTCATGCCTGCTTTTTTACAAAAGAAAATGAAACAAAATTAAATTTAGAAATACCAAAACAGCCGACAATGTTTTGTATGCTTTTGAGAAAATACATTGAAAACGGTAAAATCGCGAAAATAAATGTTCCGGAATACGAAAGAATTTTAGAAATTTTTATAGAAGCTTTTAATGAAATGGGAGATAAAATATACCTTTGTCTTGCTGTTGAATTAATGGGAAAATATTCAAATATTGTTCTTTATAACACTGATACGAATATAATTATAGGCTGCTGTCACAATGTAGGAGAAGAAAAAAGTCGTGAAAGAGAAATGGCGGGACTCTTACCATACATATATCCGCCAAAGCAATTTAAAACAGATATTTTGAATTATAACGGAAAAATTTCTAACCTTAACCAAAATTTTTACGGAATATCAAAAGCTTTTGAAAATCAAATTAAAATTTGTACGCTTAGTGAAATACAAGACTTTATAAGATTAAAAAATCTTTCTCCTGCTATAAGTGAAGATTTTTCAGAATACACATTATTTTCAAAATTAATAAAAAATCCTGTTTTAAAAAATTCCGTAAATGATATGATAAATGACTATTTTACATATCACCAACTGAAAATCCTAACCAATAATTTAAAACAAAATCTATTTTCTATCGCATATCCTAAATACAAAAAACAAACTGGAACGCTTGAAAAAATAGAAAAACAACTAAAAAAAGAAGAAAAAGCCAAAACATACAGATTATACGGCGATTTATTAATGGCAAATTTGCATGCTCTGAAAGATTTTTCTAAAAATGCAACGCTTCTTGACTGGAATACAAACGAAAATATTGAAATACAACTTGATGAAACAAAAACAGTAAAGGATAATGCTAACAGATATTATAAACTCTACAACAAATCAAAACATTCATCGGAAAAATTAACTGAATTAAAAGAAAAAACATTATCAGAAAAAGAATATTTAGAACAAATTTTATTTACAATTGAACAGGCTGACAATTTGGAAATACTTAAAGAAATAAAATCTGAAATAAAAGAAGAAAAAAATATTGAGCAAAAGAGTATTATTTTGGAAGATAATTTTAAAAACTATAAAATCTTAATCGGAAGAAATAATAAACAAAATGACTTAATAGTCTCAAAATTATCAGACAAAGATGACATGTGGCTTCACACAAAAGATTGCGCAGGCTCACACGTATTAATAAAAAATCCCGAACGGAAAAATATTGAAGATGAAGTTATTCTATACTGCGCAAAATTAGCAAAAAAATATTCAAAAGCAAAATTAAGTCCAAAAGCAGGCGTCATTTACACATACAGAAAAAACCTAAAAAAACCGCCTGCCGCAAATTTAGGTTACGTAACCTATAAGAACGAAACCGAAATTCTTGTGGATTAAAATTATACTTTTTATTTGATATCTTTTTTGATAGAATTTTACTTGTAAACAGAGAAAGATTGCGATGACAAAAAAGAAAACAAATAAAGCCGTCGAAACATATTATTCTTCAGTTGGATTATATTCAAAACATGTGAAAGAATTTTTATCAGATATGACTTTTCCGATAATCGGTCAGGTTGCGGGTTTGGTTATAATATTTGTACTAAACTATCATTTCATAGTTAATCTTGATATAATTCAGCAACATTTACCGATATTTAACAAGCCATCAGCAATAATAACATCCGTAATAATCCTTTTATTACCGGGTTTAGGATTATTTCTAAAAGCTTTTTGGGATTATCTTGTTGCATACGGAGCCATTAATTCTATGGCTGAAAACATGATAAAATCTAACAAAGTATACGATATAGAAGCTCATACACTTGTTATAAATCACAGAAAATTTGCTTTTGCAGGGCTTTGGCTGCTTTATAGTGTATTTATGTTTCTGTTCATAAATCCGCTTTTATGGATTTTAGGCGGATTAATTTTCGTATTCTTTGCACTTGTATTTCAAGTCTTTACACTGGAACCGGAAAAAAATATATTTTTGTGCTTTCACAAAAGTTTCATACTTGTAAAACAAAAATACTTTGAAACTCTGCTTTTATTGCTTCTTATTTCAACTTTAACATACTTTTTTATACCCGAAATAATAAGACTTTTATGCAGTTTAACAGGTATTGTAACTTTATTTGCAAATTTAATACAAAATATAGTTACACTAAATTTGCAAGTATATATAAACAAATTCAACGAACTATTATTAACTCTAAATCAACCTGCATTAACAGTGTTAGATATATCAAAGATAATCGTACTATCCTTCATAGGCTGGATTGTTTCATCATATATGCTTCCTTTGAGAAGTTTGGCATGCTATCTTTGGTATAAAGATTTAAACAAAAAATATTTATCAAAATTTAAAAAGAATAAAAAATAGATGTACAAGTGTAGAAATTGTAAAAGTATAGATAAATTTGAACTTATGTTTTCAAAAGATTATGATAAAGAGAAAACATATACACAGAGTTATAATGAAAAAAATCAGATAGAAATAACCGTAGGGAATTACACATTTATTCCAGATTTAAACTTTATGAATGAACATGCAGTTTGCAAATATTGCGGACAAATATATATATGGGAAAAGGAAGAACAAGATGAGAAAAAACAGAAAAAATAACGAATTAAGAGAGATCAAATTCACACACAATTACACAAAAAACGCCTTAGGCTCAGTGTTAGTTGAATTTGGAGATACAAAAGTTATAACAACAGCCTCAGTAGAAGTTGGAAAACCTAAATGGATGGACAAAGAAGATAAAAGAGGTTGGATAACTGCGGAATACTCTCTGCTTCCTGCCTCAACAAACACAAGAGTTGCAAGAGAACGTTCAAAAGTTTCAGGAAGAACACATGAAATTCAAAGATTAATCGGAAGAAGCTTAAGAGCCTGTGTAGATTTGGAAAAAATGACAGATGTCACAATAACAATTGATGCTGATGTTATTCAAGCCGACGGAGGCACAAGATGCGCTAGTATTTGTGGCGGTTTTGCAGCACTACAAGATGCTGTTCAAAAACTTCTTGATAACAAAACATTAACCGAAAATCCTATAAAAGAACCTTTAGCCGCAGTTTCAGCAGGAATTGTAGACGGAGAAATAAGACTTGATTTGGAATACGAAGAAGATTCTAAAGCCGATGTTGATTCAAATATTGTACTTACAAAAAGCGGTAACATTGTGGAATTCCAAACAACAGCTGAGGGTCATACACTTACAAAACAACAAATGGACGATATATTTAACCTTGCAAAAAAAGGTATTGATAAAATTATATCAATGTATTAATAAGATAATATCCAAAGAATTAAAAAATAAAACACAGATTGACAAAACAATCTGTGTTTTATTTTTTGTGATAGTTAATTTTCAAGTAGCTTTACGATAATCTTAAGTTTATTTATCTTGAGTTAATTTAGTACTTAAGTATGAAATTGTTTTAGGGAAGTGCTGTTGTAAATATTGAGTTCTGATGCCAAGTAAATCAACTGTTTGATAAGTGTTTAAAATAGCATTAGATTCTGCAATAGTTTCTTTTCTTCCTCTGTCTTGTTGTCCTCTAACAGCTTCTTCTTCCAAGAAGTACCCCACAAAATCACGTTCTGAAGGCGGGAATTCATTTAAATAATTTTTTCTTTCTTCATTATAGTTTTTAACGAATTCCTTATCATTATTAAGAGCATCTTTAATTATAGCACTCATTGGATTTCCGTATCTGTCTGTTAAAACTTCAACATCTCTACCACCCAAATCAGTTGCGTGACCTAATTCGTGTAAGAATACAAACGCATCATCAGATATTGCCAAGTTGCTTGCTGTCATATATTTATTTGGGCCTTTATCTGATGAACCGTAAATTTGAGTTTGACAATAAGAATCAAGTCTGTCAGGGATTTCTTCTATCATAACAACAGAACCTGCCATATTAATTAATTCATCACCCGGAATGTTTTTTAACATATTAAGAACTTTTTTCTCATTGCCTTTGATAAAACCTTTTGTAGGAATTTCAAATTTTTCTTTTTTGTTTTCATCAGTGATATCAATTGATTTATCTGTTAATTCAACTAAGAAAGATTTTTCATTTCTTGTAGAACGATATTTATTTTCTCCGACTTTTTCAAAAGTTTGAGATTGATTCATCAAAACGTTTCCTTTTGTATCGGTAACTTTGTATTCCATAATTCTGTTACCTTCAGGATCATCTTCGTATCTGTATTGGGTTCTTGTCATATCAGCAGAACGCATATCTTTAAGAATTAAAACGTTACCTGTTTTTTTATCTACCGTAGCTGTTGATAAAACTCTTGATTTGCCGTTTGGAAAATCATATTTTACGTTGTACATACCCGGTATTTCAGATTTTTCAATAGTTTCTTTTCTGATTAATCTGCCTTGTTTGTCACGTTTAATCTTAATTTGATTATTTACAACATACATATTGTATTTTTCGTTTTTGTTCAACAAAATTTTATCAAAGGTATTTGTTCTGTAATCCATAGTTTCAACAAGTCTTTTGCCTGTTTTGGCATTAGTTTTAGTTTCTTCTTTAGCTAAAATATTTAAATCTTTATCAACAAGGTTTAATTTTGTATCACCTTCATCATTAACCGATTTGATAATAAAATTATTTTTACTGTCGAATTTTGATTTTCTTAAAGTAACTAATCTTGTATCATCATCAGATAAAGATTTAGCAATAGATTTAACCTTTTCAACATCAAGATTTGCTTCTATTGCTATAGCAGCACTTTGCCAATCCATTTTAGCTTCTCTCATAGATTTTTGAGTAGCTTCAAAATCTTTTCTCGGATTAACAATAGGTGCATTTTGTGTTTTATTTACACTTATTTTAGATTCAAAAACATCTTGTTTTAGTGGGGCAAAATTTGGAGCAGTAACATAAGAACTCGACTTAAAGGTATTATTCTTATTATCTTCTTTTGCTGATTTTACTGAATTTAAAGCATTTCCAAAAAATGAAACACCTGATATTTTATTAATTCTCATGACTCTCTCCTACCTACCTTAAGTCTGTATTATTATTATAGCATATTTTTATTATTAGTGTTATTTTTACAATTTATCACGCAACAAAACTTTACACAACATACGGATAGTGTATAATTTGATTAATTTAAGAAAACGCTGTAAAGAAGACATTTAAACCGGTTTAATTATCATCTCACATTTGCTGCAATCATGAATCAGCTTATATTTCGCACCTTTTTCATCAATAAGATATAAATAATTGTTACTTTTACACATGTTAAAAGCTCTGTACAAACAGTGCTTTGTTCTCATTAATTCAAGCTCATGAACATTTTTGTTACTTTCAAATGATTTTTCCGTTACATTACATTCGCAGTCATTGTAAAATGCTTTTGCATATTTATTGTGAACGTTTGCTTTGTAATCTTTTGTTTGTTCCGGAAATGCAGTATTTGAGAGTGGTTTTTGAACCTTTCTTTTATAATTTTTTAAACGCTCTTGTGTTAATTTTTCAAGAATTTCACGTCTTAATGCATTTATTTCTGAAATTTTTAAAAACGGTAAATATCCAAGAACATCAATATTTTCAATTTTATAATCACTTTCGCCCGATTTTGATAATTGTTCTATAAACACTTCTTTCATCTTTTGAGGATTTTTAGGTTGTTCCGTTTGGGTAATATCAATATTTACAAAATTATAATCCTCATCTTTTGCTGTTAAAATGTTGTTTTCATAAATCATTTCAACTCTTATTCGACGTTTTGTTTTAGAATTTTTTAGTTCTTTTTCAAATTTGATATCATAATTTCTGTATATTTCCAAATCTGTTTTCAAAGTTTTTAAAACTTTTAAATCATTTATGAATACTTTATTTTTTTCAGCTTTATTAATCAAAAATCCTTGTAATTCGTCATTTAAAATATAACAAATTCCATCCCCGTTATTTAAAGGTTTTCCTTTGTATTCAAAAAATTTATCAGTAATTTTTGTTATTTTACCTATATATTCTCCGCGTGATTTTGGAGAAGAAAAATTATACATATCGCGTGTTTTATCAAGACAATAAGTTGTAAATCCGCGATTAAAAGATTTACTTAAATCCGGAGTGAAGTCATACTCTATAATTCCAGATGATGTTTTAGCTGCATATTTGTCAATTAGTTGTCTGTAGTATGCAGTAACATTTTTTATATAATCCTCATCTTTTAAACGACCTTCAATTTTAAAAGAGTGAACGCCTGCATCTATTAAATTTTTAATATACGGTGATGCATTAAAATCTTTTAAACATAATAAATATTTGTCTTTTGCAAGTATTTTGCCTGTTTCATCAGTAAGAGTATATTTTTTACGACAGGGCTGTGCACAGCAGCCTC
>CADCPD010000008.1 GCA_902803265.1 uncultured bacterium
CCAAAACAGAAAAATGCAACTGTTCAGAAGATTGCAAATGTAAAAAATGTGATTGTAAATCAGAAAAATGCAATTGTAGTAAAGATTGTAAATGTAAACAAAACGGAAAATGTGATTGCGGAAAATGTCCTTGCAAAGACAAATGTCAATGCAAAAATTGCAAAGCAAAAAATGACAAAAGTAAATGCGATAAAGCTGAATGCAAAAAAGATTGTAAATGCAAAAAATCTAAAAAATGTGATGTAGTCAAAAACGATTCAGAACAATAGCTAAAATTTATAAGTTTATAATTTATTTATAGCACATAGTACAATTAAGTATTGTGTGCTATAATTTTTTTATGAAAGCTGAATCGAAAACAATACAACGATTATTAAAAACTGCAAAAGGACAAATTGATGGCCTTTTAAAAATGATAGATGAAGATAGAGATTGTATGGATATCAGTACACAACTTTTATCTACTATATCAATTCTAAAGAAGGTTAATTTTGAAATTTTATCTGCACATATGAATCATTGTGTTCGTGAATCTTTTGAAAATGATAGCAGTGATAAACAAGAAAAAATTGATGAAGTTCTGAAAATTTTTGATAAGTTACTTAAATAATAAAATTTTAATTTAAAAGATATTGTTTATTAAATAATTTAACAAGAAAGTTGATATTATATTGTAAATTTTTTGTTTATGCTAAAATTTACATATATTTGTAATGATTAAGGAGAAAAACATGAAACAATATGAATTATTAACTATTTTTAGACCAAATTTAGATACAGATGAAATCGAAAAATTGATAGAAAAATTCGATGAATCATTAGCAGCATTAGACGTTAAAATCGTATCTAGAGATAAAATTGGCAGAAAAAAATTAGCTTATGATATCAAGAATTTTAGAGATGGTTATTTTGTAGATACTATAGTAACTATTCCTGCAGAAAATATCTCTGAATTGAAAACTCAAATGAAACATAATGAAAATATTTTAAGAACAATGTTTTTAGAAGTTTCAGCTGAAACAGTTAACGCATAAGGAATTTGATAATGACACTTGCAAAAGCGGTTGTAACAGGTTATGTATATAGAAATCCTGAAAAAAGATTTACTCAAAATAACATTTCAGTATCAGCGTTTGTATTAAACATTGGTGATAAAGAAGAAATGTTAATCAGAGTAATATCTAAAAGAACTGCATTAAATGATGTTATTGATGAAATTTCAAAAGGAGACAGAGTCCTTGTTGAAGGCAGATTGCAAATAGCAAATGTAAAATCTGATGACGGTAGCGAAAGAAGAATTTACGAAATTGATGCAAATGACATAGAAAAAATGTCGTCAGATGCTGTAAAATCTTCAAAAGCAGCAAGTAATAAAGATGAAATTGTTAAATTTGCAGAAGAAGAATTCGTTGATGAATTGATTTCAGAAGATGAAATTCCATTTTAATAGATATTAATATTAAACAATTACAAACGAAAGGAAAATAATAATGGCAAAACAAGATTTACAAGACAAGAAAAAGAAAAAATGTTGTAGTTTTTGTGCAGATAAGGTAGATTATATTGACTACAAAGATGCAGCAAAATTAAAAAGATATTTAACAGAAGCTGGTAAAATTATTCCAAGAAGAGTGACTGGTAACTGTGCAGAACACCAAAGAATGGTTGCGAAGGCTATTAAAAGAGCAAGAGAAGCTGCAATAATCAGTTACGTTTTTGACTAATTTAATTATTAATTTTATAATTTATTATACAGATAGTATAGTAATGATAAAAAGGTTATATTATGAGTAAGCAACGAATAGCTGTAATAGGATGCGGACTTTGGGGTAGAAATATCGTAAGAAATTTCTACAATCTTGGTGTGCTTGACACAGTTTGTGATATGGATGAAGAACATTTAAAAATGGTTACTGAACAATATCCGGGTGTTAATGTTACAAAAGATTATAAAGAAGTAGTCAATAGTTCTGAAATTACCAGTGTCATTGTTGTTACACCCAGCCATACTCACTATAAATTAGTTAAGGAATTTTTACAAAGCGGCAAGAATGTTTATGTAGAAAAACCTATTTCTACTGTTGCTCAAGAAGCAAGAGATTTATCTAATTTGGCTAAGGAAAAAGGCTTGGTATTAATGGTTGGTCACTTGTTGTTATATCACCCTGCTGTTAACAGATTGAAAATGTTGATTGATGAAGGTCAGCTTGGCGATATTGTTTATGCTCAAAGTGATAGATTAAATGTAAATTATTTCAAAAATGACAGAAGCGTTATGTGGGATTTGGCTCCGCATGATGTCTCTTTGATTAGCTATGTAACTTCAAAAGAACCTGTAAGGGTATTATCTGCTGTAGGTTGCAGCAGTGAACGAAATGAAATAATGGATATAACTCACATTACAATTGAATTTGAAGATGGAGTTATCGGTCATATTTCTGAAAGTTGGATTACACCTAAAAAACATGTAACCTTATTAGTTAGAGGCACTAAGAAAACAGCCATTTTAGATGACACTGTATCAGAAAATAAACTTCAATTATTTGATAATTATGCAAATAATTCTGTTGATGTCAAATTAGACTACTTAGAAATTGAACCTTTGAAACTTGAGTGTCAGCATTTTATTTCATGTTGTGATAATTGTGCTAAAGCTCGTTCTGACGGTGAAAATGGCTACAGTGTTGTTAAAATTTTAGAGGAAGCTGAAAAGATAATGCTTGGAGAGAAAATGGTTGAACTTTTGGATAATCATAATTTTGCATTATCTAGATTAAAACAAAATTAATTTATTATGGGGGCAGGATGTCAGAAAATATAGTTAACGAAGAAAGTAAAATTGTTAAAGCTATGGATATTTTGAAAAAATCAAGTGCTAATATTGTTAGTATCTTTAGAATTTTATTAGTTTTTGCAGCAATATATTTGGTTGTTGCTTTTAGACGTGATACTGATGCCTTTTTTGTTACGAAGCAAATGGTTACTAATTCCGGAATTGCTTATTATATAGCTTTTGGCTTAACCGGATTGGCATTTGCTCTTGATGGTTTGGATGGATATCTTGCAAGAAAGTTTAATATTTCATCTAAATTAGGTGCAACTTTAGATATTATGGCTGATAGAATTGCTGAATATTCTTATTGGATTTTGTTTGCAGTTATGGGTTGGCTTTCAATAGTATTTCCTTTAATAGCTATTGTTAGAGGTGTTGTTGTTGATAGTATAAGAAGTGTTGCTGCAAGTTATGGTTATACCGCTTTTGGTGAAAAATCAATGCAGGAAGATGTTGTATACAGATTTATTTGTTGTTCTAAATTCGTTAGAATTTGGTATGCTGTTGCAAAAGTAGGTGCATTTATGTTGATTATTCTTTATAATGTGCCAACATTAGATTATTACGTAGCTAAATTCTGGTATGTATTTGCTGCTATATTCACAGAAACAGCTATTTTGCTTTGTGTTCTAAGAGGAATACCTGTAGTGTTTGAAAGTAAAAAATTATTTGTTGACGTTGATAAAGAAATAACTGAAGAGGTTGAAAACAATTAGAAATGCCAACAAATAAAGGTATTAAGTCTTTTAATATTGTACTTGTGGAGCCTGAAATTCCACAAAATACAGGAAATATAATTAGACTTTGTGCATGTACTTCGGCGAATCTTTATCTTGTTGGTGCATTAGGTTTTTCTTTGACAAGCAAATATTTAAAGCGTTCAGGTTTAGATTATCATGATTTCGTTAACGTTAAAAGAGTTGTTTCTTTAGATGAATTGTGGAATGAATTTCCTGATTCGAATTTTTATTATTTTACAACTAAAACTGATAAAGAGCATTATAAAGCCCCCTATAATGAGGGTGATTTTTTGGTATTTGGACCTGAAACACGAGGTCTTAACGAGGACTTGTTAAGAGAAAAAAATGAAAATTGTTACACAATACCGATGATAGAAGACAGAAGAAGCTTGAATTTATCTAATTCTGTAGCTATAGTTTTATATGAAGCTATAAGACAAAATTATGGAGTCTAATTAAATTGGAACTACACCTTCCGAAAAGAGAACAAAAATCATATAAAGGAACTTTTGGTAAAGTCTTAAATGTCGCAGGCAGCAGAAATTATTCCGGAGCTGCTTACTTTTCAAGTATTTCTGCTCTTAAGGTTGGTTGTGGCTATGTAACTTTAGCAAGTGTGCCTTCAGTTTTGTCAAAAATTGCATCTTTATCTCCTGATATTGTTTATATTCCGGTTGGTGAAATTAAACCTCAGCTTGATAAATATGATGTATATTCATTGGGTTCAGGTTTATCTCAAGATGCTGGAGCTATGCTTTTATTTAAAGCCATTTTAGCCGATTTAAAGGATACAGAAAAAACTGTTATAATTGACGCGGAAGGATTAAATATTATTTCTAAATTTCCAAAAATTAAATTGCCAAAAAATGTTATTTTAACGCCTCATGTTGGAGAAGCATCAAGGTTAACCGGTCTAAAATGTGATGATATTTTGAGAAATCCAAGATTTGCTGCAAAAAAAATAAGTGAAAAATTTAACTGTATTACGGTTTTAAAAAGCCATAAAACAATTGTTTGTTCAGCAGACGCAGATTTTTATACTAATAATACCGGTAATTCAGCATTGGCAAAAGCTGGTACTGGTGATGTTTTATGTGGGATGATTGCAGGCTTTGCTGCTCAAAAAATGCAACCGATTGAGGCGGCTTGTCTTGCAGTTAATATTCATGGACTTGCTGGAGAATTAGCATCAAAAGACTTAACAGAATATTCTGTTTTGGCTTCAGATTTAGTAAATTATATTCCTAATGCAATTCGCTATTTCGGTGAAAATTACATTGGTGAATCTGATATAGATGATGAACCGGCAGGAGATTAGTATGTTATCTTTCCTAAAACTGTTCTTTTTTTAGCTCCTGTGCATGATGGAAGATTACTTGGAATATTATAAAAAGTGCAATATCCGAGTAATGCAAAAGCGGCTATTTCTTTAAAATTATTTGAAATTCCGTAGTCTTCATGTGTTTTCAATTGGATATGTTTCGGTAGATAGTGTCTTAAGTATTTAATTAATGTCGGATTATAAGCCCCTCCACCGCCGAGTATAACCTCGTCAATTGATGATTGAGTATAAATAAATCTTTCATATGAAACAGCTATAGATTTAGCTGTTAGAGCAGTTAGAGTTGATATTATATCTTCTGGTTTTTCCGGTGCAAATTTTAACGCGTTTTCAATATATTTTTCTGAAAAATATTCTCGGCCTGTTGTTTTTGGAGGTTCTGTTAAATAATATTCATCTTCTAATAATATATTTAACCAACTGTCGCAAATGGTTCCTTCCATAGCCGTTAAACCATCTTTATCATATTCTCTGTTAAAATATTTTTTCATACAGTAATCTATAAGCATGTTTCCCGGCCCGTTATCAAAACCATATGTATCTGCATCATTTAAAATAACTGTTGAATTTGAAATTCCTCCGATATTTTGAATTATAAGATTTTTCTTTAATGGTTTAAACCATTTTTCATCTGCAAAACAAACTAAAGGCGCACCTTGACCTCCAACAGCAATATCCTTTTCTCTGAAATTTGATATTGTTATACACTCAGTTCTCGATGCGATTACAGAGGATTCTCCTATTTGTAGTGTGCTGTTAGCAGGAATATGGTATATAGTTTGACCATGTGATGCTATAAAATCAGGTTTTCCGTGTTTTTTTATTAATTCCTTTGCTGCAGCTGCAAAGCATTCTCCAACAACAAAATTCATTCTGCATAATTCTTTTATTGTGCTATCAGGTTTATATAGTTTAAAGATTTGTTCTTTGACGTTTTCCGGATAGGGGTAGTTTATTCCGTCAATGACTTCAACTCGTAAATCAGGTGTTACTTTGCAGTAACCAGCATCAATTGAGTCAGTTGATGTTCCGCTCATTAATGATATTACGTATTTTGTTTCTTTTTCGTCCATTGCCTTATTATAAAAAAAAACTTGCCTTTCGGCAAGCCTATGAGAAAACTATCCCTTTGTCCTCTCATGATCAAATTTTGTTTGTATATTTCAACTATCTATTGCGTAAAATCTGTTTTGAGCACATGCTCTGTTGCCATCACTCCTTTTCTTAGCTATTCCAAATCCTTCCCTTGTCCCTTTCGACATATTTATACTAGTACTTCTTTCCATGACTTACAAGTAAAATATTTGTGTTTTTTTTTACAATAGACCATGCCCTTTGTCTTTATTGTACTAACTTGCTTTTACAAAATTTAATGACGATTTTTTAATGAAAATAAGTTACATTTTTGAAAAAATTTTGTTGACAATTTTTGATTATAGTTTTTTGCATGCCCTTTATGTATTTAAATAAATTACTATTTTTCGTTATAAAATTTGGTCAAAGTAATAGCTTTTTTAGGCAAATTAATATTTGAATAAATTGAATATTTATCACCTTTGTCAATTACGTATATATTTTGTTTTAATTTATTTTCGGCAGATGATACATCTTTATTTTTTAATATTAAATAGCAAACTCGATTTTGAGAAGATTTGAAAATTTGTTCAATATCTACAAATTTATTTTTGTCTATAAAATATACATATTCCGAAGCTTCCATTAAAATGCTCGGTTTTATAGGTAGATTATATACAATAAGTTTTGTATCTTTGGTCTTTGCGTACTGTGAAAATCTTACTAGTTCATTTTCTCCGCTCAGATAAAACATATTAAAACCATGTACAACCGTAAATACCATTACAAAGAACATTGAAAATATATAAGTTGAGAGTATTGATATAGTATTTTTGTTTTTAAGTTTTAGAAGCATTAATATACTCAAAAAGTTTATTCCTATAATCAGAAAATTTTTAAATTGTTGAACTTGAGCAAATATGTTTATTGGTAAAAACATGTAAACAAAGGCAAATGATATAGTACTGATGGTAAAAAATATTGCAATTAAATAAGTTGATATTGAAACTATTCTTGTTCTTAAATTTTCATCTATATCTTTTGAACACAATAAATACGATGTTAAGATTGAACCTGCAGGAACTAGTAATAAAATAGAATATACTGACTTATGCATAGTCGATATTGAAATCAGTGTTAAACAAAAATATATCAGACCAAAAATATTTATTTTTTGTTCTATCGTTATAATATTAAATTTTGCATTGTTTTTAGCTCTTATAAAAATCTTTTTGATTGTTGTATAGAGGTATCCGAAAAATATTATTATCCATGGCATGAATGCCGGAATAAATAAAATCATATAGTAAAATAGATTTTTAAATATATTTTTAAAATCAGGCATAAAGAAATAATTTTGGAAAAATTTTATTCCAAAATTGTTAAACATTTCATAATACCAAGGTGCTGTTATACTTAAAAACAGTATAAGCCCAGGTATCATACAAATAGGGTTTAGAAATTCTTTTATTTTCTTTAACCCAATGTGGTAAAAGAACATTACTAAAATTGGTAATATTATACCAAGAGGGCCTTTTACAAGACAAGCAAGTCCGCAGAATATATAGAAACTCCACCATAAAAAGATTTTACTTTTAGATTTTTCATCTTTTAAACTTGCTATAAATCCGAAATATAGAGCGATTGTTACAAAAAATATAAAGGAAATATTTAATATCGCTAAATGTGACATTAAAAGATAAGATAAACTTGTTAATAATATTATAGCTGATGTTAGTCCAAATTTTCTGGATACAGCCTGTTTCCCTAAAAAATAGGTACTAAATACAAATATCGAAGATATTATTGTATTCGGTAATCTTATACTGATTTCATTACAAACATTCATAAGTTTTATTGATTGGGTGATAATCCAAAAATACAATGGGGGTTTTTCTAAAAATGGCTGCATATTTAGTGTCAAAACATTATAGTTATCTTGTAACAGGAGATTCTTAGATACACTGGCAAAAAGTGCTTCCTGAGTATCTAAAATCGGATAAAAATTTAAACCAAAAAATAGAAAGAATACGCACAAAACCGCCAATAGACATGCAGAACAGAAATCAGGATATTTTTTTATAAAACTTTTCATTGAATGAATCCAATTTATGATATAATATTTTGTATAAGTATTTTAACATATAATTATTTATTAGGGTATATTATGAAAAAACTTTTATATAAATTATTATTATCAATTGTATTTATTTTTGTTTTAAGTACAGATGCTTTCTGTAATGATTTCCGATTTGTTCAAGTAACAGATCTTCATTTTAAGGATAATCCGGCATCAGCAGAACTTTTTGACAAAATTATAGATGATATTAATAATACTAAAAATGTTCAATTTGTTGCTTTTACTGGAGATAATACAGATAGAGCTTCAAGCAGTGATTATACAAAATTTTTAACAATGGCTAACCGTTTAAACGTACCTTATTACGTTGTAGTCGGAAATCACGATGTATTTAAAATGGGTGGTTTTTCAAAAGAAGATTATGTGTCAGTTGTCAGAAAATATGATAAACATCAAAAAACAAGAAAAACCAGTTTTTTTATAAAAAAAGGTGATATTATTTTTATAGTATTAGACGGTGCAAGAGAAGTTATTCCAAGTCCCGGCGGATATTACAGAGATGAAACTTTAGCTTGGCTAGATAAAAAATTATCAAAATATCATAATAAAAAAGTAGTTATATTTCAGCATTTTCCTATGAAATTAAGACATACCGAACGTGACGCTTTTAATAATGAACGTTATGAGCGATTGCTAGCTAAACATGATAATGTTATAGGTATTTTTTCAGGTCATTTTCATGCAAATGAAGAATATGAAAAAGACGGCATTTTTTATTCAATTACAGGACGTGCTTCAGGACCTGATGCCGGATATAAAATTGTTGATATGATTGAAGAAAATAATCCTCAAACACATAAAAAATCATATAGTTTTTATACTCAATTTATTCCTGTAAGTGTTAAATAAATTTTTTATAATCTTTACCGCCAACAATGCGAAGGTGTCGTTGTTCGCCTTCTCCTACGCTTTGGCTGTTAAGATTGTGTTGTTCCACAAGTTCGTGTTGAAGCTTTCTTATCTGCTGATTTTGAGGTTGAAGCTCAATTTCTTGATTTCCACTGCCATTTAAAATTTTATTTATAGCTGCTTTTGCTTCATCCAAAGCTCTTTCTGCATCATCGCAATATCCTTGTAAGGACTGTTCTGATTCTCGTATGTCAAGTGCTTCTTTCATTACTTTTTGAATTTGAGCCATAGAATTTGTTTTTATAAAGAATACTTGTAATCTGTAGTCATTTGCTGTTGATAAAATTTTAGCTCCGCTCTTTGCAAAATTTTTATGAGCAATAACTATATCCGCATCTTCAAGATTTCTTGTAATTTCAACATTTAAATCCAAACGTTCAATAATTTTTTCTACGATATTTCTCGAAACAGCGTACAAGTATATTTTCTTGAACTTTTTATTCTCATTAACATAATCTTTTCTTGAAAATGAAAATTTAAGTGAATCTTCAGCAGGAGCTTGAGTGTGATGATATTGATATTCAGCTTCAGCTTTCACATCTTTTGCTGTCATCACAGTTTCAGGTTCTATTTCAATCTTTTTAGAAACATCGTGTTTTGGAAGATTTAATTCAACTTTTTCACTTACAGTTTCAATAGGTTTTTTATCATAAGTTTGGTCAACTTTCCTAATTTCAGGTCTTATAGGCCAACCTCTTAAAATATAATCAACGGCTTCTGATGTATCTTTATATATAGCAAGTGTGTTTCTGTCGATAATTTCTATAACGATGTCAAAAGTTGGTTGTTTCTCTCTTTCAAGAACTGTTTTTTGAGAACCTCTACGTTTTGCTTCATCATCACCCAGTGTAACTGATTGAATACCACCTACCAAATCTGACAAAGCAGGGTTTTTAATTAAGTTTTCCAAACTTTGTCCGTGAGCGGTCGCAATTAACATAACACCACGTTCAGCAATTGTTCTTGCTGCTTGAGCTTCAGCTTCAGTACCGATTTCATCAACGACAATAACTTCAGGCGTATGGTTTTCAACCGCTTCAATCATTATGTCTTTTTGAAATTCAGGCTGGCTAACTTGCATACGTCTTGCTTTTCCTATTGCAGGATGCGGAGTATCTCCATCCCCTGCTATTTCGTTTGAAGTGTCAACTATTACAACACGTTTGCCAAGTTCATCAGCAACAAGTCTTGAGATTTCTCTCAATTTGGTCGTTTTACCAACACCAGGTCTACCTAAAAATAAAATACTTTTTCCTGTTGTAACGTAATCTTTTATACAAGCAATTGTTCCTGTTACAACTCTACCAATTCTGCACGTTAAACCTACAATTTTTTTCTGTCTGTTTCTTATGGCACTAATTCTGTGTAATGTTCCTGGAATCCCTGAACGATTATCCGAAGTAAATTCTTGTAAGTGGCTTGTTATATACTGGATATCTTCATCAGTTATAGGTTCACACTCAATACAATCAATCTTGCCCTTATGGTGCCTAATTTCAGGAAGTCTGCCTAAATCCAAAACTATTTCTATCACATCTGCCATATCATCGGGGTTTAGGCAACTTGTTACCTTTGGCGGTAAAATTTCAATTAATCTCTGAAGATCACTGTGAAATTGGATTGTATTCATTTGTTCCTTTGGGTTTTTGTTCTCCACTTGTATTATTCCACTTTTCTCTTTTTTTTTATCAACAAAACTTTACAAAAAAGTCCTTGGTTAATATTTCTTTACAATGTTACTCCTGCTGCTGAACTCTCAAGCTCTTTGCGGATTTCATCTACTGTCACGTATAAAATTGGTGAATTATCGTCTTTTTTTAGATAAACATCTTTTATACCGGATTGAACAATAAATCTTTTACATAAAATGCAAATCATTTGATGTCCATATATATACATCGTAGCGTTTTGGCAACGATCTTGTCCTGCTTGGATTATGGCGTTTTGTTCTGCGTGTATAGAACGACAAGTTTCGTATCTTGTACCTGACGGAATATTATTTTTTACTCTGTAGCATTCGCCTCTTTCTACACAAGATTCAACCTTTGACGGTGTTCCGTTGTAACCTGTTGCTTTAATTTTTTTATCTTCTCCAACTATAACCGCACCAACTTGCGCTCTTATACAATTTGAGCGGCTTGAACAAGTTTTTGCCAAATCTAAAAAATATTCATTCCATGGTTTTATTGTCATACTTATATCCTTTACTTACTTTACATAATTTTTAATAGTTCTTAGTTCAGCTCTGGTTAAAGCTAAGGCTTTTGCTTCAACATCTTTTGTAACTGTTGTTCCTGCTGCAACAAAACCTCCTTCTTCAATAGTCAAAGGTGCTACCAAAACAGAGTTTGAACCTGTATTAGCATTATCTTTAATTATTGTTTTGCTTTTAACTTTTGTTATAGGATTATAGTTTGCAGTTATTGTTCCTGCACCGATATTGACGTAAGAACCTAGTTCTGAATCTCCTATATAACTTAAGTGCGAAACATTTGTATTATCTTTTATTTCAGATTTTTTGATTTCAACAAAATTTCCAATTCTTACGTTATTTCCAATTTTGCAACCTCCTCTTATGTGAGAAAAAGGTCCGATTTTGCAATTTTTCCCTATTTCATTTTTACCTGTAATAAATGTGTTAGGGTAAATAATTGTATCAGTATCTATTTTTGTTTCAGGACTAACCCATGTGTTATCAGGGTCAACAATTGTTATACCATCATTCATTAGTCTTGTTAAACTTCTCTTGTTTAAGATTTTTGCAGCTTCTGCAAGTTGAATTTTAGAATTTATCCCTAAAATTTCGTTGTTATCTTTCAATGTATAAGCTTGAACATTTAAATTCTTTTTTACACCCCATGCAATAATGTCTGTTAAATAATATTCACCTTGTGCGTTATTGCTTTTTAATTCAGAAAAGGCTTTCTTAACTTTCTGCCAGTTCAAGCAATATATACCGGCATTTACCTCTTGAATTTGTTTTTCTTTTTCAGTTGCGTCTTTTTCTTCAACAATTGCTTTGACCGAACCGTCAACATTTCTTATGATTCTTCCGTAATTTTTTGGATTGTCAAAGTTTGCTGTCATAACAGTAATATGAGAAAAATTATTTTTGTGAGCTTTTATAAACGATTCTAATGTGTTTGATGTTATTAATGGAGTGTCTCCGCATAGGATAATAACTTCTCCCTCAAAGTCCTCTAATTCAGGACATGCCATACTTACTGCGTGACCTGTTCCTAGTTGAGGCGTTTGTAATATAGTTTTTGCATTCGTATAATTTGTTTTTACATATTCATCTACAATTTCTGCTTGATGTCCGACAATTACGTATGATTCGTCAATTTTTCCTGTGTTGTTTACAGAATCAAGTACGTATCCTAACAATGTTTTGTCAAAAATTTCATGTAAAACTTTAGGCTTGTCAGACTTCATTCTTGTACCTTTGCCTGCAGCCAAGATTATAGATTTTATTGCCATATCTCTCTCCTATCACTAACAATAATATTTTAAAACAGATATAGAAAAAAATACTATTTGTAATATTTCGTAACATAATATCAATTTTTATACGAAATTTAACTTTATATAAGGGTAAGGGAATTAAATATTACTTTAGGGAAAATTTAATACTAACGAAGAAAGTTATGTTTTAACGAATAAGTTA
>CADCPD010000009.1 GCA_902803265.1 uncultured bacterium
TGACGCTAATACAACAAATTCATGTGTTGAAATATCACGAGAATTTTCCCAACATTCACGGACAGGGCCAAAAAATGTTTTATGCAAAAATTTTAGCATATATATAATGCTTAATATAATAACAATCATAGCGGTAACAGCCAATACAGGTGCAAGAACAGAATTATCAAAATTTATATTGATTGCACCAAAGAATGTTAAAAATTCACCAACAAAGCCCATGAGCAACGGCAGTCCAACAGCAGAGAGTGAGAACATAACAGCAAAAACAGCTAAACCAGGCATAACCGAGGTCAATCCTCCAAGATGATTGATATCTCTAGTTTGAGTTCTTATATAAATTATGCCAACTATCATAAACAAACCTGCACAAATTAGACCGTGAGATACCATATGGAATATAGCCCCTATTGTACCTATTTCATTAATTGTGCATAGTCCTAACAAGACTATACCCATATTAGAAATACTTGAATATGCAATAAGTTTCTTTAAATCAACTTGATTGTATGCAACAAGTGCCGAATGAATAATATTAATAACAGCAAAAATCAATAAATATGGAGCAATGAGTTTAAAAGCATCGGGTAAAATCATAATGTTAAAACGAATAAATCCGTATGCCCCCATTTTAAGTAAAACACCCGCAAGCAAAATACTAATAGGAGTTGGTGCATCACTATGAGCGACCGGTAGCCACGTATGTAAAGGAATAACCGGAATTTTCACAAAAAATCCTATCATTAATAATACAGAAATTAATATCTGAATACTAATCGGAAGTTTATCCATAACATTAATATCTGCAAATAACGAGCTAATTTGATAGTTTAATGTTTCATTATAGTAATGTAATAATAAAATTCCAACCAGTAAAAATAAGCTGCCGAAAAACGTATATAACAAGAATTTCATAGCAGATTTTTGTGAATTACCACTACCCCATAAACTTATTAAGAAATAAACGGGGATGAGTTCTAATTCCCAGAAGAAAAAGAACATAAACATATCAGCAGACAAAAATACCCCGAGGACAGCAGTTTCTAATAAAAACAATAAACTGTAGTATAATTTATGACGTTTTCTTATACAAGTTTTACTAGCAATTGCAGCTATCAAAACAAGGAATGAAGTCAATTCAATTAATATTAAAGACAATCCATCCATCGAAAATGCCGAGCGTATTCCCAATGATTGAACACCACTTTGTCCAAATATAAATAACTCATCAAAATAGGACAACTCAGGGTTATAGAATACCCAAAATAAAATAGTGTATACAAAATGTAGACTTGCAAACCCTTTTGCAATTCTTCTGATAATTACTTCATCATCTCTAAAAATTGGAAGTAAAAATAAAATAGGAATTATTAAAGGAGAAAATATTAATAAATTTAGCGATAAAAATTCCATATTAAACCTCCACCCAATACGCAATTAGAGAATATATCAAACAAAAGCCTGTCAAAATCAAAGCTAAAATTAAAAATGAATATGCAAAGTAAGATTGAATAACCCCTGTTTGCATTTTAGAATTGATATATGATTTTAATCTTGTAATAAATACAACAAGTCCGACCATTCCGTCATAAAGATAATCATCAATAAAATTAGCAAGTAATGCCAATTTTGAATATAATTTACGGGCAAGAAAATCATACAAATTATCAATATATAATCTGTTAAAAGAAAGATTATATAAAAGCGGTAATTTTTTCAAATTTGTTACTTTAATATATAATACAAATGCCAAAGCTACAGCAATCACCTCAAAAACTAGCGGTAAAATATCGTTATTAAACTTACCCATATTAGGGAAAAATAATCCAATGACAAGTACTATCAGTGCAAGACAAGAAACAGGCACTAAAATAAGCTTAGGCAAATTAGTAATATTTTTTTCTGATTTACCCTCAAAAACTACAAAATATAACCTAAAGATATAAAATGCAGTCATAAATGAAATTAATATCAAAAAAGATATCGTTATATAGGAATGAGTTTCAAATAGATGGTGAAAAATTAGAGCTTTTGCTGAAAATCCGCTAAATAATACACCCGCTAAAGCAAATGCCCCAATTAAATAACAACCGGCTAAGATAGGCATTTTCTTTCTTAAGCCACCGAAATCATCAATACTTGTACTACCTGAATATGCAATCATAACTATACCGGCAATTAAAAATAACATCGATTTAATAAAAGCATGAGAGGCTAAGTATATCATACTTCCGGTCAATGCACCTGTTCCGAGGGCTATAAACATAATCCCAAGTTGAGAACTCGTAGAATATGCTAATATTCTTTTAATATCTCTGCAGGTAATAGCAAAAAATGCACAGATAATTGCAGTTATTAAACCTATTACTAAAATAAAATTCATAACAAAGTGAGATTGATAATATATCGGATATAATCTGTTAATTAAAAATACACCAGCCGCTACCATCGTTGCAGAGTGTATCAGCGCACTAACAGGAGTTGGACCTTCCATCGCATCAGCAAGCCAAGTATGTAATGGAAATTGTGCAGATTTTGCAATAGAACCAAAAAGTAAAAGGATACAATTTGCTATAAATACAGGTTCTGATGTATAAGTAAATAAATATGCCGCAACTCTATCAATTCCACTATAAGGTATATCGATTAAGTCAGCCGATCCTGAATAATTGTATATTAATACAGATGAAAGAATAATACCTGCAAGCAAACAAAAATCACCTATACGATTCATTATAAATGCTTTTTTTGCAGCATTCGCAGCTGATATTTTCTTATACCAAAATCCGATTAATAAATAACTTGTAACACCAACCAATTCCCAAAATACATAGGTTTGAAATAAAGTAGGTGCTAAAACAAGCCCGCACATAGAAAATGTAAACAAATTCATAAGCGCAAAAAATCTTGGAAAACTTTCATCATTTTTCATATAAAAATATGAATATATCTGTACAAATAACGTTACTGCAAAAATCACTAAAAGCATAAATGCAGATACCAAATCAACATAACATCCAAGTTCAAAATTTAGATTATTTATTGATATGAATGAAAAAGTATCTTCAAAAACATATCCCATATTTGTGATAGTTTTTGCAAATACAAGTATAGATGAAATAAGACCCCAAATGGTTGCTAATAGAGTAATACCAAAAATAGTTTTATAAGATTTTAATAAAGAAGTAATTTTTCCAATAAAAATGACTACAGCAACCCATAACGGGAAAAATAAAATAGAAGATACATTCTGAACAAAAAATTCCATTATCCCATCAACTCCTTGTAATCATTTATATCTACTGATTTTTTATTTCTATACATCAAGTAAAATATTGCTAAAGCTATAGCAAGCTCAATTGCACCAATGGCAACAGTAAATATAGCAAACACAAATCCAATCAAGTTATTTTCAGCAAAGGCTGAAAAAGCAATAAAATTTATATTTACAGCTGTTAGCATAAATTCAGCACAAATCAATACTTTTATTATATTTTTTACTAAAATCACACCAATAAAACCAATAACAAAAAGTATTAGTGCCAATATTAAATAATGATATAAAGTAATATTAAATATCAAATTAGCCATTACGCGCCCCCTTGAATATATTTAAGGATGATAATCCAACGATAACAGATAAAGTAAGCAACGCAATCATTTCAAATGATAGCAAAAATCTTATATACAAACCATCTGAAATTGCATTAAACATTTCATATCTATTAAGACTAATTACAGATTGAGGAGTAAATAACCACTCAATAACAGATGATGATATCAAAAGAATGTTAAACAAAGTAAGTACAAATAATATTGCTGAAATTATTGTAAATATAAATCTTGGCGTAAAAGATAAATATACCTGTTTATCAATTCTATGTGAGGTGAACATAATAGCTAATACAAAAAGAACAGGAATTGCAACACCATAAACAGCAATCTGAATAATTGCATTATATTCAGCAGATAAAAATAAAAATATTATTCCAACTGCGAAAAATAGAATAACTGCAAACAGCAAAGAATGCATTATTCTTCTTGATAAAATTGTAAAAATTGAAGAAAAAATAACATTAGCAGCGCACAAATAAAATATTATGCTTGTAAATATATCACTACTGTTCATTTATTTATTCTCCTTTGTAAAATTAAGTTTTAGTGAATTTTTATCATCAGTTGCAAGTTCAAAATCATTTCCCATTTTAACTGAGCCTAAACTACAATAATATGCACAATTACCACAAAAAATACATTTGCCGTAATCAATAGAATAGCATTTAACAATACCATTTTCAGATTTAGTAATAGTTATGGCGTTTGCCGGACAAACTTTTTGACACATACCACAAGCCTTACATTTATCAATATCAAAAAGATGTTTCCCTCGAAATCTATCAGATAATTTTGGTTTTACTTCAGGATACTCAAGAGTTACACGTTTTTTAAACGCATGCTTAAATACGGTTAAATGACCAATTATTAAGGATAAAATAGATTTATAAATTTGTTTAAACACTATTTAATCCCTCCTAATAAAACAAAATACTTAAATATACAAATAAACAAGAAGTTTATAATAGATAGAGGCAACAAAAATTTCCAGCTAAATTTCAACAAATCAGATGATTTTAATCTTGGTAAAACAGCTCTAACCCACATAATTAAAAATACAACAACAAAAGTTTTTAGGAAAAACCAAAAAGCTTGTTCAAAGTATACAAACAATTGGGCTATAACGTTATTAGAAAATATTTTTTCAGATATATAAAATCCAAAAGGAGATAAAAATCCACCAAAAAATAAAGCAACAATAAATGCAGAAGAAGCAAACATCATTGCGTATTCTCCAAGGAAGAATAATGCAAATCTCATTCCGGAATACTCTGTATTATAACCAGCTACAAGTTCACTTTCTGCTTCAGGTAAGTCAAACGGACATCTGTTGAGTTCTGCAATTGAAGAAATAAACATTATAATAAATCCCAAAAAGCAAGGGAAAATATACCATCCACAAACTTGAAACATAGAGATTTGAGATAAAATAATATCTTTAATATTTAATGATGATGCCAAAACAGCAATAGACAAAAGCACAAACGCAATTGGCAACTCATAAGATAAAACCTGAGCAACTGAACGTATAGAACCAATCAAAGAATACTTATTATTGCTTGCATACCCTGCCAAAACAGTTCCTATAACAGGGATAAAAGCTATAGTAACAAACAATAAGGCCGAAGTTGAAATTGACATAAAATCAAATTCAGAACTGAACGGAATTATTCCCCAGCAAATTAAAACAGGTACAAACGCAATTATAGGTGCTAATGTAAATAAAATTCCGTCAGTAACATTCGGTTCAATATTTTCTTTACATAGAAGTTTAATAGCATCAGCAACGGTTTGCAATAGGCCCCAAATCCCAACTCTATTAGGTCCTTTTCGTTGAGTAAATAAAGCCAAAACTTTTCTTTCTGCAAGAACCAAAATTAAAACAACCAAAATTAAAGCTGCAGCCACAACACAAAATGGAATAATAGGGAAGATAACAAGTGCAACTTCTCTCGGTACATCAAATTTTGCTAAAAAGTCAATAAATAAACTTAAAATGTAATTCATTATTTATCAACCTCCGGTAAAATCACATCTAATGAACCAAAAATTGCCATCATATCTGCAACTTCACAATTAACTAATAATTCTGGAAGCAATTGAACCGCATAATAAGAACCCGTTCTCCATTTTACACGATAAGGAGTTTTTCCACCCGCCTTAACAGTACATGAAGTTAGCCCCCTTGAAGCTTCAACTATAGAAGTATATTCACCTTCAGGAATATTCAACATAACCGGTTTTACAGATTTATTTAATATAGGTTCTGATGAACTTCTAATAAAATCAATGCATTGTTCAACAATTTTCAATGAACTGTATAATTCAAAAATTCTAACTTTATAACGAGAATAAGCATCTCCTCCATCAGCATAAGAAATATCAAATTCCAAATTATCATATGTCAAATATGGACACGATTTTCTAAAATCTAATCCAACACCTGATGCACGAAGATTGGCACCTGTAATCGAATATTGTAAAGCGTTACGTTTGGTAATAATACCTTTATTTACACATCTTGAAGTAAAAATAGGATTTGTTGTAATAATATTTTCGTAATCTTTAATACATTCAGGCATATCCTCAACAAAGGATGATATATCTTCTAATATTTCATTCGGAATGTCAAATCTTACACCACCGAAAGTAAAATAGTTATACATCATTCGTTGACCTGTTAATGCTTCAAAAATATGGAGAATTCTTTCTCTATCTCTAAAACAGTAAAATAAAGGTGAAGATGCACCTAAATCAAGCATAAAAGTTCCCAACCATAAAAGATGTGAGGCAATACGATTTAATTCCATACACAAAACTCTGATATATTGAGCTTTAACAGGAATTTCAACATTTAATAAATTTTCTATGCAATCACAATACGCGTATGAATTAAAAAATCCACCCAAATAATCAATTCTGTCGACAATAGGGAGATATTGAAGATAAGAGCGAGATTCAGCCATTTTTTCAATACCACGATGAAGATACCCAACAACAGGCTTGCATGATTTAATAATTTCACCGTCCAACTCAAGAACAAGTCTCAATACTCCATGCGTAGAAGGATGTTGAGGGCCAACATTAATTTCCATAGTCTTTAAAAGATTAGTCATTCCAAACCAACCTTTCATCATTTTGAACATACGATTTTAATAAAGGATGTCCTACCCAGCTTTCAGGCATATATAATCTATGTATATTGTCATTTCCAATAAAATTTATACCAAATAAGTCATAAATTTCACATTCATCAAAATGTGCGCTCTTATATAACTTAACTATACTTGAAGTTTCATTTTGAACATTAGTTATAACATTTAAAAAGTCATTACTTACTGTAGAATAAAGTCTGTATGATAATTGAACAAAATCAACATAATCAGTAGCTATAATTTGCGTTAAGACATCAAAATCAACATAATTTTTTGATTTTAAAAAACTAATAACATCAAATGCATCATGTTCCACGAAAATATAATCATCGTTCACTGTGATATCAGGGAAGTATTCTTTTAATAAATCAATATTAATCAAGTTCTACCCCCCATTTTATAACATTTAATCCTGAATCAGGAACTAGAATATCATTTTCCTCTTTTAGATACAAACAATGTTTTGTAAGAAAATCATCGCGATTCAAAAAAGATTCTTTTTTTATATTATTTTGAAGCTTCATAAGAGCATCCAAAAGTGCTTCCGGCTTTGGCGGACACATTGGAAGATAGATATCAACAGGTAAAATTTTATCAACTCCTTTAACAACAGAATATGAATCAGTAAACATACCACCGCCGCATGTACAAGCTCCCATAGCTATAACATATTTTGGTTCAGGCATTTGTTGATACAACTTTAATAATGCAGGCGCCATTTTATGAGTAATTGTACCTGCACAAATTAATAAATCAGCCTGTCTTGGAGATGCTCTGAAAACTTCGGAGCCAAATCTTGCGATGTCAAAGTCTGCAGCAGAAGTCTGCATCATTTCTATACCACAACAAGAAGTAGCAAATGTCAAAGGCCATAGTGAATTTGCTCTACCCCAGTTTAAAACGTAATCAATACAGGAAACAATCACATTCATGAATTATCTCCCAACATGTTACTTTTGATAATAAAAAATAGAGTAAATAATAAAATTACAGTAAAAAGTATAATTTCTAATACTAAAAACAGCGGCATTTTATTAAATGTGACAGCAAACGGGAATAAGAAAAAAGTAATAACGTCAAATATTAAAAACAAAATTGCATAGTTAAAATATTTAACATCAAA
>CADCPD010000010.1 GCA_902803265.1 uncultured bacterium
CATCGCCCAATATTTTTAACGAAGGAATTATTGTCACCAATTTTTGAGTTGAAGCCGGCGCCATCGGCATTTCGGAATTAAATTGATAAATCTGCTTAGGTTTATCAATATTTTGAACAGATATACTTACAGCACTTTTAGGTACAACAGAATATTCAAACGCCTTATCCATAAATGATGGAATGTGTTTTGCCGCAGCAAAATTCACACTCATCATAAAAAAAACAAAAGTAATTATTAATTTTTTCATACCGTTTTCACCTCATATTCACTATGTATATCATTTAGAACAGTACATTTATTTCTAAAATCATACATGTCTTTATCAAATTTAATTGTCGCATAAAGATAATTTTTTGTTTCATCTATTTCAGAAATTACCGTTCCATCATAACCAATAACTCGTGATAGACCAAGATTATAACTATCATCTTTTATTAAACCTGTTTGATTTATCGCAATAAAATTACATTGATTTTCAATTGCACGAGCAGACGTCAATGTTTGCCAAGGTATTTCTTTACCTTTTCCCCATGCTGCTACATTTACCAGTAAATCTGCACCGCTTTTTCTATATGCGCGGTATATTTCAGGAAATCTAATATCATAACAAATAGTTAAGCCAGTCTTTATACCTTTAATATCAACCATAATTGGATTCTGGCCTACAGTCACATAAGAACCTTCTTTACAACCATAATAAGAATATAAATGAGATTTATTATAACTTGCTATTAAATCACCTTTATCATTTATCACTGGACAGGTATTGTAGTATTTATTTTCAGATGTAGTTATAGAGCTTCCGCCTATTACATAAACATTATAGGTTTTAGCCAAATTCTTTAAAAAAAATGTTGTTTCACCTGTTTTTAAATCTTCGGCAGAATCTTGAAACAAATCAGGACTCCATCCGCAAGTCCAAACTTCTGGTAAGACTATTAAATCCGTACCTGCTTTAAAACCGGCATTAACTGCATTTTCTATTTTTTTATAATTCTGCTTTTTATCACCAAGAATAGATTGAATTTGTATTCCAAGTACGTTTAAAAATTCTTTCTTTTCCATATCCCAAATCTAAATACCTCTTTAAATTTTTGCGGTGCAATTTCTTTCAATTGTTCCATAGAGTCTTGAACTTTTTGTCTGTATTGTTCTATATCTTCATCAGATGCATTTTCATCAATATATATAGGCTCACCGTGAATAACGACAGCTTTTGTAATAAAAAACGGTACTCGCAAACCATCCCACCCCGGCAAAGTTAGGAGTGTTTTATGCGGAGAATACAAATATGTAGGAACTATTGGTTTTTGAGCCATTTTTGCTAATTTAACAACACCATCTTTTACAACTTCTTTAGGACCTCTTGGTCCATCAACCATTATTGCACCACTATCACCATTTTGAATATTTTCAACAAATTCTTTGCTTCCACTTATACAACCCAAACGAGCAGACGAAGCTCTTACAACTTTTAGCCCCCATTTTTTTGTTATCTTTGCAACAATTTTCCCGTCTCTTGAATGACTTATCATTACATTCAACGGGCAACCATTATTTTTCATTGAGTGAACACTTAATTGATGAGCATGCCAGATTGCATAAATACAATTTTCTTTAGGAACATTTATAGGTACAAATTCAGTCATATATGACTGAATTTTAAATATTCTATATATGAGAGAACCAAGTAGTTGAACGGTTCCTTCGTTTGATAGCCTAACCATAGGAACATTATACTATAAAAGTTTTTATTTCAAAAAATTAGCTACCTGTATAATTGTTTTTCATGAAAAAAATCGGTTTAATATAATTAAATCTTTTTCATACTTCCAGCTATTCTTAATTCCGGAGAGGCAATAAGCTTCTCCCTTTTTTTATTATTTTTTATTATTTCTAAAAAGCTCTGCTGCAACAACTTTAAAAGAATAATACTTTCTTTTAAGAAAAATATATCCTTTTTGTCTAAAGAAAGAAATAAGTTCTGTAGTATTTAAAAAAGTTTGTTTTGAGTTGATAAGATATTCATAAGAAGATTTTTTTCCGCTTAAAGTTGTAGTCAGTCTCGTTAGTAAATCAAATATCGAATTACCAAAACCTCTATCACAACTAAAATCCAAATTTAAAAACTGTCCTTGAGGCTTTAAAACCCTTTGTATTTCATCTGCGACTCTTTCATAATTCTCAATATTTCTAAGCCCAAAACCAATTGTAACTATATCAAATGTATTATCTTCAAACGGTAATTCTCTACAATCAGCAATAAAAAATTGAATATTATTAATACGTTTTTTCTTATTTTTATCATTTGCAATTTTGAGCATTTTTTCCGAGAAATCAACGCCTGTAATATTTGCTCTTTTGTTAATTTTATTCATATAAAAGGCTAAATCGCCTGTTCCGGTACACAAATCAAGAATTTTGTAATTATCTTCTATTTTCAACAACTTTAAACAATTTTTTTTAACACTCGTTTGCATCCCTAAAGATATAACTCTGTTAAAAAAATCATAATATTTTGATAAATCATCAAATAATGTCTTTACATATTCAGGACTTTTCATAGATTTTATAGTAACATAGTTGATATGGAATCGCTATCTCGAAAATACTTATTTTTTATTTTAGCTTTGCTAATCTTTATAGGGTTATCACTAAGACTTGTTTTTATTGATGCACCATTATGGTATGACGAAGCTCATTCTGTTTTAATTGCAAAAATGGAATTTCCGTTTGAAATTAACAAATATTTGATGAGTGTTGACTTACAACATACGCCGTTCTATTTTTATATATTGCATTTTTGGATAAATTTATTTGGAGAGAGTGATATAACGCTCAAAATTTTATCTTTGATATTCTCTCTTTGTTCTATTCCTGCAATTTATTTTCTTTCTGTTAAATTATTTGATAAAAAAACAGCACTTATTGCTCCTCTGTTATTAACATTCAATTCTTTTCACATAATATATTCTACAGAAGTCAGAATGTATTCTATCATTATGTTTTTGTCTATTTTATCAGTAAACTATATTTATGATTATATAGAAACAAATAATAATAAATCTCTTATAAAACTATCAATAATAAACATCTTAATGCCTTACACGTTTACAGGAGCTTTTGTTTTTGTTTTGGCTCAAATTATCGCAGTTATAAGTGTTTTTGCAAAATGCAGAAATCTAAAACAATATATAATTTCAAATCTGGTTGTAATTATTTGTCTTATTCCTTATTTCATTACGATTTATGGTTATCACTTAAAAAGAAGTGAGTTTTTATTATCACATGTAACAGAGTTCTCTCTTGCTAATATATTTGGGATTTTTCAAAATTTTCTTGCGCCGTTATGCGGATCAATTTTTTGGGCAACTTTAAATCCTTTTTATTTAAACATTCAAACACTATTTTTTGTTTTTATTCCTGTATTTGTATCTGTATATCTAATTTACAAAGCAATAAAGAACTCTGATAAAAATATTCTTTTATTGGCGTTAATAACCTTCATAACATTCTTTTTCTTTACGATATTTGCAATAAATAAAACCATCGTTATGGCGCCAAGATATTTAATTTTTATACTCCCATTAATGCTAATTTTGGTTAATTCAGGTCTAACTAATTTTAAAAAGAAATTTTTAATAATATTTATTACCTACTATTGCCTTTTATCAGCCTACTATATATATACTGATCAAAACATTAAAGAATCAAAAATGAATTCATTATTAACATCCGTAAATTACATAAAAGCACTAAATCTAAACAACCAAGATATGGTTATAATGCCTTTTGCTTCTTCTGTTATATCACATTATACAGATAAAGATTTTCCAAAAACACCAAGAATTGAGGCTATTCAAGAACTAAGAATTTATAATAATAAAAATATATATGCTGATGAAACAATAAAAAGATTTAAAAACGAAAATACTAATGAAGTATTTAAAGAACTTATTTTATCAAAAAATTATATTTCTGAAAACTTTCATAAATACATACTAAATACATTTGTAAACCCTGTTAAAAAAGATCATTATATTTTACTTGTTATTTTTGGACTAGATTCAGAAGTTCTGATGACAGAAGAAGATTTACATAATTTTATAAAAACTCATGAAATGGATACTAATGTTATGGTGTTAAACGGAATTCTCTCAAAATTCTTTTTAGATATTCATAAAATCATTCAAGAAAAAGCTGTTTTAAAAGATACAAAAATAGTTAATGATAACGTATATTTTCTATATCAAAAACGATAGTTTAACTATCCTAAATTTTTATAATAATCAAGAACTTCAATTTTTTGATTAATTACTTGCAATCTTAATTCATCATCCTTTGTAATATATTCTTTATTTTTAATCCATTCAAGTTCAAATTTAAAAGCTAGAAGTAAATTATCTTCAAAATCTATATTATTTTTTGAAAGCGAAGCATCAAAAATAACTTTTCTTGTTTCAAAGGCAGAAAGAAAAATTAGTTTTTTCAAAAAAGGCAAAGACATCAAATCAACATTTCCGCCAACAATAAATTCTTTACCGTTATTATGACAAAAGCCCTGAAGCATAGATGCATATTCTTCCATTTTTTGGCAATTAACAGTTGTTTTATCCATATTCAAAGAAGCTGTTAAATCACTTCTGCCAAAGACCATACCTTTTATATCCTGAGCGTCCTCGAAAAGATCATACAAATATGTAAAAGCATTTTTTGTTTCAATATTCAGATATAAATTCGGTAAAACACCTCCATACAAAGTTTTAACCGTATTGATAAATTTTTTGACAGTATATGCCGATTCAACCATAGGCGCAACAATAGATTTTGCTTTCAAATCTCTAGCCTTTTTAACATCCAGTACACTCGTCGCACCACCAAGTTTTACTGTTAAATCAATATCATAATCTTGCAATAATTTTGAAAGATTACTTAATTCTGCATCTGAAACAACTTCACTTTCAAATTCTATTTTTACACCTTTTAAGTATTTTCTATTTTTTAAATCTTCTAGAATACTTTCCATAATTAAAGAATAACATAAAAAAAGGGGATTTAAAAATCCCCCGAAAACTTGATTATTTACGTAAATTCTTACTTAATACCGAAAAACATTCTTTAACAAATTCAAGTGTTGCGACCTCAACATACTTGTATTCTTCAAAGGATTTAAAGCAATCAAAATCAGGCATATGATATAGAACAACCTCAAATTTTTCACCTAAAGTTACAGCCAAAGAAATTGAAGGTAATATATCAGAAAAAAAGTCTTTAATACTACCATCTTTCATTTCTATTTTACGTTTAACATAACCCAATGTTGTATAGAAAAAATCTTCATTAAATTGCTTAATTTTCTTCTGTTTTTCTTCTTCCTGATAATCAGGATTTAAAACAATATCACCATTATCATAAATATAATAATTTATTCCATACTTATTGGCATTATCGTAAATATCTTGTGTTACCTCGACATTTTGGACATCATCGGAACAATATTCATCTCTTTCAATTTTAGATACATCAATACCGACTATTTTATTTTTGCTATTAATATTTGCATATATTGTCATATTACCCCCTTAATTTATTCCTAATCGTCTGTAACCACGTAATAAAACTGTATTATAAGAAGATGCATTGCTTATAATTTTCTTATAGACATTTCCATCTGCACCAATAGGTAATATAAGATGATTTCTATAGTCCGTTGTTCGTCCTGAATTTACAGCTACGGTAGAAGCTAGTGATGTAAAGATAGTTGAAGTTACAAATGTTGAACTTTCTCCTGAACTTGAACGACACCAAACAGTTAGTTCTAACTCGTAGCAATAATCATCTTTCGGTAAATATCCAGTATCCTTTAAATTTATTGAATACTCTCCAACATTAACTTGAGTTAAGATTTCCATAGGTAAGGAAGAACTGAAGTTAGGCTCTATCCATGCTCCATCAATTTGCCAATTTTCACCAAAATTTACATCACATTTATTTACCTCTGTAATAATAGCACTAGAAACTGTAATATTTTGAGGTAGGCAAACATAATTAAAAATTTCCCAATCAGAGCCACTCCATTTTTTTGAAACAAACGGCTTAACAGACATATCAAGCCAAACATCATTTATAGATGGACTTGCAGGCTCTTTTCTCTGTTTATAAATAGTATTAATCAATGGAATACAATCACCTACAGCACCAACAAAAAGATTATATGTTCCATTTGAAAGACTTGATATTCCTAAATCTGAAATTTCCGTTCTTGTAAATTCCGTACCATCAGCAAATACTCCTACTAATGGCATAGTTTCATCAACTTTAAAAACCACTTTTGTATTGTCTGTAATATCTAATAAATCCGGTTCACCATTGGCATTAACATTTCCGATGTTAAATAA
>CADCPD010000011.1 GCA_902803265.1 uncultured bacterium
GTTTTAATATCTGAAGCGATATTAGAAGAAGTACTATTTGCAGTAATTTTAATATTACCCTTTGTATTTGTGATATCGCCAATGATTATATTAGAACCGTTTGTACTTGAAATAGTTGTATTACCTTCACCATTTACAATATCTCCTGATTGAGTGTAACCATTTGTACTTGTTAATGTTATTGCACCTTTAGTTGTCGTTACATTAGCAAGTGATAAACCATTAGCGTTTATCATAATATCGCCAATATTTGTAGATATAGCATTTGAAATTATAGTGTTGCCATTGTTTGCAATTGTAATATTTCCTGTTGTATCAGTAATAGCACCAGATATTGAGGTTAAGCCATAATTATTTGAAATATTTATATTGCCTGTTACATTTGAAATTGCATTAGAAATTGTAAGTCCATTTAAACTTGAAATAACTATATCTCCCGAATCAGAGTTTGATACAGTTCCTGCTATATTTAATACTTGAGCATTGTTTGTGTTTTTAATGGAAATACCATCTGTTGCAGAAACAATTGAAGTATTTGGAAGTACTAAATTACCTTTTTTATTTTCTATTGCTATTGTTCCATCTAATGTTTTTACATTTGAATTTATATCTAAACTTGCAGAATTTGTTGTGATTACTATATCTCCAGATGTATTTAAAATATCTCCGTTTATAATACTTGTTCCATTAGAAGCAGTAATTGTTGTATTACCGGAATTATTTATTAAAGAAGAATTTTGACGGTATCCGTTAGTACTTGTTATTGTAATTGCACCGTCATCTGTTGTTATTGTATCATTTAACGTTAAACCGTTAGAAGTTATTGTAATATCACCCAAATTTGTAGTAATCACATCTGATATTAAAGTATTTCCGCTATTTGAAATAACAATATTACCGTTTTCATTGATAACAGAATTTAAAATATCAATTCCGTATGTATTTGAACTTGATATATCTATTTCTCCGGTATCTGTACTTGAAATACTACCACTAATAGTCATTTTCTTTGCAGAAGAAGTATTTCTTATGATAATAGCATTTTTTGCCTGAATATCAGAAGTATCAGATATAACAAAAGTTCCTTCAGCATTAAATAACTGTATTGAACCATTATTTGCGTTAATGGCTGAAGTTATATTTGTGCTGCCTTTTTCTGATTGAATTATAATATTACCGCTATTATTTGAAATAGCTCCGGTAATATCAGTTTGGCCTCTTAGTCTGTTATTTATTTGGATTTTACCGTTATTATTTGTAATACTTCCTGTTTGATTATAACCTCCGTTAGAAGAAATAGTTAAATCTCCACTCGTGTTTGTAATTGCGTCTGAAATATTTAAAATGCCACTTCCTGCATTTGTAATATTAATATTACCTTCTTGATTATAAATCGTTGAAGCAATATTTAATGCAGATGTACCTGATTTTGTAATACTCAAACCATTTTTTGTTGAAATATTGCCCAATATATCTGCAACTCCTGTATTAACAATAATTGAAGTATCATTGTTTGAAACAATTGCATTTATTGCATTATTTAATTCATCAACAACACTATTGATTACAAGACCGTTATTTGCAGTGATTGTTAGTTTAAGGGCATTTCCGTCTTTTGCATTTTCAATAATACCTTTAAGATTTAATTTTCCTGCTGAAGTTATCTCTGTTTGAGCAGTATCATATCCTTTTTCTGTAATCGTTGCATTATCTGTTATGCCTTCTGCATACAATCCACCATAAATTCTGTTATTTTTTATATTACCAACATTAAGTTGTTTTGATGTCTTATTATCTATTGCTATTTTTTGATAACCATTAGTTGATTTTACTGTTCCTGAAATAACCCCTGAAGAATCAGAACCGTCCTGTTTTGTAATAGTAACTTCGCCACCTGTTTGTTCAATATTAAACAAGTATATTTGATTATTTTTGTATATAGCTTTAATGTTGTTATTTGCGTCAGATGAAATATTAATCATATTCTTTTCACCTGTAGTAGGATCTTCAATCAGATTATTCAACATTGCATCTGTAATTGTTAATGTTCTGTTTTCATAACCAGCTTCGAGAGTACCTTTTAAATTAACTTCATTTGCTTTAAGTGTAATATCATTTCCTGCAAATATTTTATCGTTTTCATTTAGTTTTAATATCGCACTATTATCCTTTAATGTTATATCAACGTTACCTTGCGTTGCTTCTAAATTTATATTATTAGCAATTAAAGAATTAACTTCAAAAGCAATATCGCCGCTTGCATTTTTAATATCAAAAATACCGTTGGAATTTATGCTGTCAAAGAATTTAATATCCGGTTTAAAATTAGAATCTACTAAAGGATTAAATATGTCATAATAATTTGTAACTGTTACACCGTGATTGCTTGTAGAGGAACCCAGACTTACATAATGAACTCCATTAGTTGATAAATTTGTAAATGCTTTACGTCCTGGAAGATTGTTTATGTAATTGTACGCATCAATTCCGCTAATAGACGGATTTTTATCTTTAAACTCAGACATGTTTTTGCCGTTGATAATTAATCCGCTTGAAGCAGGAGACGTTAAATCAATACCATTAAAGATAATTGATCTGTCTGA
>CADCPD010000012.1 GCA_902803265.1 uncultured bacterium
ACTGCTTTAAGCAGACTATCTAATAATCTTTCGAATGTATTAGAAAAAACAGATTCACAAACTATGGCTGAAGACTTAACTGTTATAATGAACAACGTTACAGATATTTCTTCTTATGTAAATACGCTTACAAAAGATGATAAATTGAAGAAAGAATTATCGTCTACTATTACAAATGTTAATAAGGCTATGTGCGATATATCATCTGCTCTTGAAGTCGTTAATTCTTTACCTGCTGATAAGCAAAAAGAAGTTAAGAATATTTTATCAGATGTTGCCGTTTCGGCTTCAAATTTGCGAAAATTCTCTGAAAAATTGAATAAAAGATTTTTGTTATTTAGATTGATGTTTTAATTATGAATTTAAAAAGTAAAATTACAGAAATGCACTATAGTGAAGAAAAGAATTTTTTGTATGCTTTTCTTTGGTTACCGTCTATTTTTTATAAATTAGTAACTAATATTAGAAATTTTTTATATGATAAAAATATATTTAAGGCTGTAACTGTTGATGCTAATGTTATTTCAGTTGGAAACCTTACAACAGGAGGAGTCGGTAAAACTCCTCTTGTAGCAGAAATAGCAAAATATTATCTTTCTAAAAATGAGTTAACTGCAGTGATTTCCAGAGGTTACGGAGGAAAATTATCATCAAAGTCTGTAAATGTTATCTCGGATGGAAATGAAATTTTTTATAATGCAGAAATGGCTGGAGATGAACCTTATTGGTACGCAGAAAACATAAGTGGTTTAATAGTTATCACTTGTTCTTCACGTGTTAAAGCTGCAAAATATGCTATTGAAAAATTTGGAGCAAAAAATATTATCCTGGATGATGCATTTCAACACAGAAAAATTAATCGGAATTTAAATATTGTTGTAATTGATAGTGAAAAGCGTTTTGGAAATGAAAGAGTTTTACCACAAGGTCCATTAAGAGAATGTTTAACAGGTTTAAAAAGGGCGGATAAAATTGTTGTTATGTCTAAAGGTTCAAAAAATTATGACAAAACCACTATTTTTGCCAATGAAATGAATGCATTGATTTGTGATGCCGCACCAGCTGAAGTTTATAATATAAAAACTGGAGTTAGACTTGCTGATAATCTAACAATTACGGCTATGTGCGCGATTGGTCAACCTGAACAATTTTTTAACTTTTTGACTCCTAGATTTAATGTTATAAATAAAGTAATATTTGATGATCATCATATTTATACTAAATCTGATATAAAAAATATTGATACACCCATTGTAACTACTGAAAAAGATGCTGTTAAACTTAAGAACTTAGGTTTTGATAATATTTATGCTTTAAAATTAAGACTAAATATCAATTGTAAGGATTTACTTAATGATTGATAAATTTATTAAGACACTTAGAGATGCTAATTTAAATCAGAGTGAATTTGTCAAACTTATGGAAACATTTAAAAATCCTTATCTTGTTTTAATTTGCTGTATTCTGAGTTTGAGAACAAATGACAAAACAACCTATCCTGCTTCTTTAAGAATGCTTGAACTTGCAAAAACGCCTAAAGAGATGATGAATGTCAAATTAGAAGATTTAGAAAAAGCAATCTATCCTGTTGGTTTTTATTCAAATAAGGCAAAACAAATTATTGAACTATCAAAAGAACTTGTTCATAATTATAATTCTGTCGTCCCTGACAAAATAGACGAATTGATTAAATTTAACGGCGTAGGTAGAAAAACTGCAAATTTAGTACTTGCAAAAGGTTTTAATAAACCTGCAATTTGTGTTGATGTTCATATGCATAGAATATTCAACAGAATTGGATATATAAAAACAAAAAATCCGGAAGAAACGGAATTTGCGTTACGTGATAAGCTGCCAATTGAATATTGGATTGATATAAATACCCTAATTGTTACATTAGGCCAAAATATATGTAAACCTCAAAAACCGGAATGTGATAAGTGTCCGGTTTCACGATTCTGTATGAAAATAATTTAGTTAAGATATAATAAAAATTTTACATTATATAAATCTTTTGCTATTATTTGTGTGTATACGGGAGATTATGATTTGAAAAGATTTATATCGATTTTAGCTATAATTTTATTTATAAATGGGGCCTCTGCTGATGCAAAAATGTCTAATGAAGCACATAATTTGTATCAAAAGGCTTGTCAGTTAGAGTATCAGCATAAATACAGCGAAGCAATTCAACTCATATATGAGGCAATCAAGGCAAATGGAGATGATGCAATTTTGTATACAAAATTAGCTGGTTTATATACTGATTTAGGTGATAACCAAAATGCCCTTGCTGCATATAAAAGAGCAATTAAACTCAGACCTAATGACGCTTTTATATATATCAGCATAGGTAATATCCTCCAGAATATGAATGATTATGATAATGCATATAAAGCCTATATGCAGGCTATGGAATTATTTCCTGCTTATAAATATAACTATTTGAATTTAGCTAATATTTTATATTTACAAGGTAATTACGCTCAAGCTATTGAGGATTACAATTTATTTTTGAGTACATATCCAAATCACTTTGAAGCAAGAGAGAATCTTGCTAATTCATACTTAAGAAACAATGATTATCTAAAGGCTATTGACGAATTTGGAACTCTTTATGCTAAAAATCCTGCTTTATTTAAAGATTACGGATCTTACGGATATGCTTTGTTCAAGGAAAAACAATATGCAACAGCTATTGACATGTTTAAGCTCGCATTAAAACAAAACCCTGATAATGTTTCTACGATGAGTTATTTAGCGATTTCATATCAAGAAACAAAAAAATATAATGAATCTAAAGCAATGTATGATAAAGTTTTTGAGTTAAAAAATGATGCGCATTTTTTAAGACTTTCATATGCTGATTTATTGCGAGATATGAATAATGTTGACGAGGCTGCTAATCAATATAATCTTTATATAAAAGCTTATCCCAGAGATATATCTGCATATGTAAAACTTGGTTTATTATACAAAAATGCTAAAAAATATGATGATGCTATTACAGCATTTAAGAAAGTATTAGAACTAGATCCATCAGATGTGACATGTGAAAAGTATCTTGCAGAAACGTATCATGCAAAAGGAGATTATATTAACGCTTTAAAATATTATGATAATATCCTTGAACTTGAAGATAACAAAGAAATTCTTGCAAATAAAGCTCTTGTATTGCATGCATTAAAGAAATATGATGAAGCTATTTCAATTTATTATGATATTTTGACTGAACAATCTAATGAAAGATTGAGACAAAATCTAATTGAAGCATTATGCATAAAAGGTGAATTAATGGCTTCAAAAGCTGAATTCAAAAATTCTTTAACATTCTATGATAAAGTCCTTGAAATTGATCCTGATAATGCAAAGGCTTATTTTGGACTTGCTAAAGCAAATGATAATTTGAATTTTAGAGATAGAGCTCAAGAATATTATCAAAAAGCTATTGAACTTGCACCTGAAAATACTGAATATAAAACAGCTTATGAACAATTTAAAAAATCATTAGTTGTTGATAATAAAGAAAATTCTAACCAACAAAATTCTGAAGATGCAACAAATAAACTAGATACTAATATAAATGCGCTGCTTATAGATGATAATTCTTCTCAAAGTGCAGATAAAGCTAAAAACCTTATTGCAGAAGGTGATGCATTATATAAACAAACTAGATTTGATGAAGCTTTATCAAAATATCTTGAAGCTATAAAACTTAAGCCAAATGATGATACGACATTGTTTAAAATTGGTAATTTATACAAAATGACTAATGATACCGAAAAAGCTATTGATTATTACAAAAAAGCTACTTCTCAGAATAAAAATTATGCTGATGCTTATTTTAATTTAGGTCTTTCATATGCATCATTAAATAATTATCGACTTTGCAGAGAGTGCTTTAATAAAGTTATCTCTTTAAATCCAAACTATGCTTATGCTTATTACGCAATGGCAATAAGCTATGAAAGGGATGAGGATTATGCTAATGCCGTTAAATATTATAAGTCATACTATAATTTAGAAAAAGATGAAAATACAAAACGTACGATAAGTTCTAAAATTTCAGCATTGGAAGCTAAATTATAATGAAAAAAGTAATAATTATTTGTTTTTTACTATTACTGGTTACTGGATGTAGTTCTATTAAAAATGGCTCAGTGATTATTTTTAATGATGAACCATTTAGTAAAGACAATTTTAATCAAGTAAAAACTAATTTTTATGCAGGACAAAAAATTTATTACCTTTTTGCATCTCCTAAAAAATTTAAAGCTCCGTACATTCGAGTTCAGGTTTCTTCTGTTGTCGATAAAGTTCATACTCTATTTTATAAACCTACGTGGTCTAATGACTACAAATTAATGAAAGATGAAGTTTATTATTATACGGATTACTTTGTAATTCATTCAAAGGGAAAATACTTAATCCAAATTTTCAGGATGGATGATTTACATCATCCTCTATGTTATGCCTTTTTTACTGTTGATTAGTCTTTTCAAACAGTAATAACGACCAATCTCCATTTTGTTCGTATTTAACCATTTTTAAATCGGAATACATTTTCTTTACTAAGTAGTTTTTAACATATGAAAAAATTAAAAATGGTTGTGGAATTTTTTTATATAGCTTATCATCTTGTACTATTTGATTAATTTGAACATCACTAAGCATTGAAACTGAATCTAAAAATATTACAGCAATTTTGCGTCCAGGAACTAAGTTCTGATAAAATTCACTTTCAACCATGCTGTTGAAATGAGGGTTTGAATTAGCTAAATATACATTTTTGTAAATTTTATTACCATTCAAAACAGCATCTTTATATGTATTATTTTTAGTTAGGTAATAGAAAAAGTTACCTTTGTGTATTTCTCTGATTTCATATTTTGAATAATCAAAATATTTTGAA
>CADCPD010000013.1 GCA_902803265.1 uncultured bacterium
GGGTTCAACATTTATTTGAGGAAGTTCTGTTATTTCATCAGTTAATGGTGAAACAAGTTCATGATACATTTTAGGTGCATATTGATTTTTATTTAAATCTACAGCATAAGTAAGCAAAAATTTACTCAAAGCGCCTGTATTATATCCAATTCTTGTTTTTATTCCGGTTAAAAATAAAAGTAGGCTGATTAATTTGTTTCCGCCTGAAGATATTATTGTGTCATATTTGTCAAATCTTGCTTTAAAAACCATTTTAAGAAGTTCTTTATATTTGTTCTTTCCTTTTATATTCACAAAATAAAGGTCATCTATTAAATCTGTTAAATCTTTTATTGATTTGGTTCTCTCTTCAAGGCAGAGTGTAATTTTACAATCGGGATAAGTTTTTTTTAGAGAAATAATTGTTGGTAAAAACATTATTTCATCACCAATTCCGCCAAAATTTATTATAAAAACCTTTTTAATATCTCTATTCATATTTTTATTATAATATAAAAAGTAAAACAAAAACAAAAAGGTAAAAATGGTTTGTAAGGTAATAACATCGGCAATAATAGGACTTGATGCTCATAAAGTTGAAGTAGAAGTTGATACTGTAAATTCGTTACCGTCAATAAGCATTGTCGGTCTTGCGGATACGGCAATTAATGAAGCTCGAGAAAGAGTTCGCTCTGCCATTAAAAATTCGGAATATACATTTCCTCGAGGAAAAGTCATAATAAATCTTGCTCCCGCCGATATCCGAAAAGAGGGGACAAACTATGATTTGCCTATAGCAATAGGTATTTTAATTGAAGAAGGTGTTCTTACTCAGGAAAATATTGAAGACTGGGGATTTTTAGGAGAATTATCTCTTGACGGACATTTAAGAAAAACAAATGGGATATTACCTCTTGTTCAGGGATTAAAGGAATTTGGAATTAAAAAAGTTATTGTTCCTAAAGAAAATTTTGTAGAAGCCTCTTTTGCATCAGGTATAGAAATTTATCCTGCGGAACATTTAACTGATGTTGTAAATAATTTTATTGAAACGCCTTTAAAACAAGTTCAGAGTAAATTAGAAGAATATTTATCTGATATTAATGATGAAGATTTTTTATTTGATTTTAAAACTGTAAAAGGTCAGCAAAAAGCAAAAAAAGCCTTAGAAATAGCCGCAGCAGGCGGACATAATATGCTTATGTCAGGTTCTCCAGGATCAGGTAAAACTTTAATGGCAAAATGTTTTCAATCAATTTTGCCGCCTCTTACCAAAGAGGAAGCTCTTGAATTGACGAGAATTTACAGTATATCAGGTTTATTATCGGAAAAAGAACCGCTTGTTACAAAACGTCCGTTTAGAACGGTTCACCATACTGCGTCTGCCGTTGGTATTATTGGAGGAGGTACATCTCCAAAACCCGGTGAAATCACTCTTGCTCACAGAGGAGTTTTGTTTCTTGATGAAATGGTTGAATTTCCGAGAAATGTCTTGGAAGTTTTGCGACAACCTCTTGAAGATGGTGAAATATCTATATCAAGAGTTAAAAATTCCGTAAAATATCCTGCAAGTTTTATTTTGCTTGGAGCAATGAATCCTTGTCCTTGCGGTTTTTTAGGTGATAGTGAAAAACATTGCACCTGTTCTGAATATCAAATTCAAAAATATAAATCAAGACTTTCAGGTCCTATTTTAGACAGAATTGATTTGATTATTGATGTTCCGCGATTAACCGCTGAAGAACTTACAAATTCGAAATTAGATGGTGAATCCTCAAAAGATATAAGAAAAAGAGTTATAAATGCAAGAAAAATTCAATATGAAAGATACAAAAATGAGAATATTCTTACTAATTCAGAATTAAACTCTAAATTGATAAAAAAATATTGTTTGCTTGATAATACTTCAATAGAGATTTTAAAAACTGCAGCCTTAAAATATCAGCTTTCTGGCAGAAAATATGATAGAATTCTAAAACTTGCAAGAACTATCGCTGATTTGGATAACAGCAAAAATATTTTATCAAAACATATAACTCAAGCATTGCAGTACAGAATTTAAGAAAAAAGTCTTCTAAACAGGAGTTTTATTGAATTTATCATAAATTCAGCTATGTCCTTTAATTTTAGTTTTGATTGACCTTTTTCTCTATCTTTAAATTTTAACGGTATTTCTCTTGTTTTCGCACCTAGTCTTACACATTCAAATAAAATATTCATCTGAAAAGAATATCCTTGAACGTTTAATTTGTCTAAATTTATTTTTTTTATAAAGTCTGCTCTTATGGCTCTGAATCCTGAAGTACAATCATGAACATCTTTTAAGCCTGCAATAAATCTTGCAAAAATATTGCCGTATTTTGAATTCATTTTTCTAAAAGTATTCCAGTTTTTAGGAATAGAACCACCTTCAATATATCTTGAACCGATAACAAAATCTGAGCCTTTATTTATTTCTTCTAATAATTTGTTAATTAATTCGGGAGGATGCGAAAAATCAGAATCCATTTCAATTAAAATATCAGCATTCAAGTTTTCTACTGCATATTTAAAACCCTTTATGTATGCATTACCTAATCCAGTTTTGTTATTTTGTATAAGGTAAAGATTTTCATAAATTTGTTGTAAATTTTTTACGATGTCTGCAGTGCCATCCGGCGAATAATCATCAACAACAAGTATTTTTACTGAAGTTCTATCAATATTTGTTTCAACTTGTTCTATAAAATCTTTTATATTTTCTGCCTCATTCAATACAGGCAAAACTATTACTGTATCCATACTCATTATATTATCATATTTATTTAAATTTGTCGTAAATATTAACTTTTAGACAGTTTGAGCTGTAACAATATTAAGAAAAACAGAGAAAGTATATCAATTTCTTAACAAAAGTTAATAAAGAGAGAAGAAAAAAGCAATAAAATCTTTTAGAAA
>CADCPD010000014.1 GCA_902803265.1 uncultured bacterium
CAACAGCACTACCTAATTTTCCTGTTTCATCGTCTATTTTCATACAGAACGGTTTACCACCGACATCCGTTGCATGACCTAACTCATGCAAAAATACAAAAGGGTCATCCGATACTGCAAGAGATGAATACATTAAAATCGGAGCATCCATATCATCTGATTCTAAATCAAAACTCATTTCCGATTTGCAATAAGAACGCAATTTATCATCTATTTCTTGAACTTTTAAGACACTCTTTTTTAAATTTATAAGTTCATCACCTGAAATAGTCTTTAACATGTTTGCAATCTTTTTGTCATCACCTTCAACAAAATCTTTTAATTTAATTTCTGAAGTTTCTTTTTTCTTTTCATCGGTTACTTTTAACACATTAGAAGTATCGTCCAATTCAATTAAATAGGTTTTATCATTTCTTGAAGATCTGAATTTATTATCACCTAAAACTTCAAATGATTGAGATTGTTTCATCAAAACTTTACCATCAAGTGTAGTAATTTTATAATCAATAATTCGGTTACCGTTTGGATCATCTTCATATCTGAATTGTGTTCTGGTCATATCCGGAGAACGCATATCCTTTTCAATAAGAATAGCGCCTGTTTCCTTATCTTTCGTTACGGTTGAAACATTTCTGACTTTTCCGTTAGGAAATTCATATTTAACATTGAACATACCTTCAACATCAGATTTATCATAAGTTTCTTTTCTTATTAATTTATTATTATTATCACGTCTTATTTTAACGGCATTAGTCATCATCGGATAACCGTCTTTAGTATATTCAAAGTTTGTTTCAGCAAACGTATTTGTTCTAAAATCTGTAGTCATAACAGTTTTATGAGAAGGTTTTCCATCCGGTTTATAGTTAAATTTAATTGATTCCTGTTCCAAAATATTTAAATCTTTATCCAAAAGTTTAAGATTTTTTGAACCATCATTATTTTTTGCACTTAAAACATAATTATTTTTTCCGTTACATGCAGCTCTTTTAAGATTTATCTCTGCTGTTTTACTCAAAGTCATATCTTTTACCAAAGATAGAAATTTATCTTCATCAAGATTATCTTGTGCAACTAACTCTGCACTTTTGGTATCAACTCTGTATGAAGCCATTTTATCATTTACGTTTGACTTTTTATCCGTTACTTTATCATTTTTAGATTCAGTGTTTGGATTAACTGCATTGTTTTTAGTTTTAGAGGTTTTTACTCCGTACATTGCCATATAATAACTTGAATTTGACGGAGAAGAATGCGTTTCTTCATGTTGTACAATATTATCTTCTTGTATTTTTTCTTTGGTTTCTGTTTCCTGTAAAGGTTTTATATTTTTTATTTCACTATTAGGATTAATTTGCATTTTTGCCTCTTTTTATATTTTCACTACACTTAAAAAAAGCTAAAAAAAATTTTTGCTACTTTGTAAAGAATGTTTAAACATTATAACAGAAAATATTCAATAAAAAACTTTATATGAAAACTTAAAGTAATTGTATAATTTTATGTTATGATATTTCAAATACAATGATATAAAGGAGAAATCAGTATAAATAAACTTGCAGATGCACTTCTTGCAAAAGGTTTAAGTAAAGCAGCTGACAGCATTGAATATTTTGCACTTCAAGAAAAACATCATGGAATTAAAACAGAAGATATTTATAATAAATACGCCCCTAAAGCAGAAGTATCAAAACCTGAAAAGATTTATGTATGTTCTGTTTGTGGATTTGAATATGATGGAGAATTAGATAATGAACCGGATGATTATAAATGTCCGATTTGCGACTGTGCAAAAGGTGTATTCAAACAACAATAAACAGTTCTCTCTACAATCTTACGCTGTTTCATTGAAAGATTTTTATTTCTGAGGTTTAATAAAAGACGGCATAAAGAAACGAATATTATGAACATTTTAGAAAAGATATATTGCAGAACTTTTCAGTTTGGTTTTAAAGTTGCAATTCCATTTTTACCATACAGAAATCCTATAATTTTGGATACAGTTGATGATGTATCCAAAGTCTTTAAACAAAAAAACATTAATAAAGTAATGATTGTTATTGATAAAAGTGTACGCGCATTAAACTTAAGTTCTAAACTTGAAAAGTCCTTATCCAATAATAATATTTCAGTCGTAATTTTTGATGATATTGTATCAAATCCAACAATTAATAATGTTGAAAGAGCAAGAGATATATACATTGAAAATAATTGCCAAGCTTTAATTGGTTTTGGAGGAGGTTCAGCTATTGACTGTGCAAAAGCAGTAGGAGCAAGAATTGCACGCCCTAAAAAAACTATTCCGCAAATGGCAGGAATACTAACAATTTTAAAACAAATACCTTTGCTTGTAGCAATTCCAACTACTGCCGGAACAGGAAGTGAAACAACTGTTGCAACACTCATAACTGATTCTGAAACTAAAAGAAAATATATGATAGGAGATTTTCCTCTTATTCCAAGATACGCGATTTTGGATGCAGAAAATATAAAAACCCTTCCACCGAGAATTACGGCATGTGTTGGATTAGATGTTTTAGTTCATGCAACAGAAGCATACATCGGTAATTCAACAACTAAAAAGACAAGAGAGCAAGCTCTTAAAGCAATCTCTTTAGTTTATCAAAATTTATATGGAACTTACATAAACGGAAACGACCTTGCAAAAAGAAAAAATATGCTCTACGCATCTTATCTTGCGGGCTGTGCTTTTACTGTTTCTTATGTAGGATATTGTCATGCAATAGCTCATGCACTTGGTGGTCTTTATAATATTCCGCATGGATTTGCAAATGCTGTTATAATCCCTTATTTCTTAGAAGCATATGGAGAAAAAATTCACAAAAAGCTAAAGAAGTTAGGTATTGCCGCAGGACTTTTTGATGAAACAATAAGTGAAAAAGACGGAGCATTACAGTTTATTCAATCAATAAAAGACTTAAATTCAAAAATGGGTATAGGTACGAAAATTGACGAAATAAAAAATGAAGATGTTGATAAAATTGTTGCTGCAGCTTTGAAAGAGGGAAATCCGGTATATCCTGTTCCTATTCTTATGGGGAAAAAAGAATTGTCAGAAATTGTATATAAACTTATTAAATAAAAGGATGTTCTTATGAAAAATATATTAGATAAACAACGTAAATTTTTTAACTCAGGAAAAACTCTTGATATTAAATACCGAATTTATTATTTAAAGAAATTACAAGAAGCGATTTTAAAAAAAGAAAAAGATATTTTGAACGCATTAAATAAGGATTTGGGAAAGAGCGAAACTGAAGCATATATGTGTGAAGTTGGATTAAGCCTAAGTGAGATATCATATTTTCTAAAAAATTTAAAAACCTTATCTAAAGAAAAAACTGTTCCAACGTCTTTAGCAAACTTTCCGGCAAGAAGTTTTATAAAATTTGTGCCAAGAGGTAATACTTTAATAATTAGCCCATGGAATTATCCATTTCTACTTTCGATAGAACCACTTATTGATGCAATTGCCGCTGGTAATACCGTAATTTTGAAGCCAAGTGCATATTCACCATCTACAAGTAATCTTGTAAAGGAACTGATTGAAAGCGTTTTTGATGAAGAATATGTAAAAGTTGTAACAGGTGGACGAGAAGAAAACAAAAGCCTTTTATCATTAGATTTTGATTTTATTTTCTTTACAGGCAGTCAAAACGTAGGAAAAGAAGTTTTGAGACAAAGTGCAGAGAAATTAATTCCTTCAGTTTTGGAACTTGGAGGTAAAAGTCCTTGTATAGTAGATAAAACCGCAGATATTAAATTAAGTGCAAAAAGAATTGTTTTCGGTAAATTCTTAAATTGTGGTCAAACTTGTGTTGCTCCTGACTACATCTATTGTGATAAAGAAATAAAAAATGAACTTATTTCCGAAATAAAATCAGAAATAAAAAAACAATATGGATTAGATCCTCTAAAAAATAATAATTACGGCAAAATAATAAATGAAAAACATTTTAATCGACTATTAAATCTTATTGATAAGGATAAAGTCATAACTGGAGGAAGAATAAATCGTGAACAGTTAAGAATAGAACCAACCGTTATGAATAATATTTCATGGGAAGATAATGTAATGAAAGAAGAAATATTTGGTCCAATTCTTCCGATATTAGAATACGAAAATCTTAATTACGCAATTGAAGAAATAAACAAAAATGCACACCCTCTGGCACTTTATATTTTTTCAAAAGATAAGAATAATATCAAAAAAGTTACTGAATTTTGCAGATATGGCGGAGGTTGCATAAATGATGTTGTTGTTCATCTTGCAACATCAGATATGCCTTTTGGAGGTTTTAGACAAAGCGGAATGGGTTCATATCATGGTAAATTCGGATTTGAAACTTTCTCTCATCAAAAAAGTATGCTTGATAGAAAACTTTGGATTGATTTACCAATAAGATATCAACCTTACAATAATATATGTACAAAACTTATTAGAATGTTTTTAAAATAGTTATAAAGATTTATAAAACAATATGTTTAAAGAATCGTAATTGGATACAGCATAAAAAATTAATAGTTTAATTTTACAAATTATACAATTAATTAGCAATTTTTATAAGATTTTATATTTTGACACAAAATTTTTATATACTTATAAACTGTTGTATATAAAGCAGCTAAAATTAACGAACCGAATAAGCCCGATGAAAAATATATCAATTTGGATAATATTGATTCGCTTATTACATGTGGATATTGTTCAATTAATATAATGGGTATGTGGTTTAGTTGCATTATAAATAATGTAACAATTTCAAAAAATACAAAATGCCATATTAAGACGTGTAAACTGTTTTTCCCTATATAACTTAGGATATCCCCTATAATTTTTACTTTATTATCCATTAGCTTTGAAACAAACACCATAAAGCAATAGAACGCAAGGGACGTTATCAATAAAATTAGTAACTCCGGAACCGTATTATTTTGGTAATTAATTTCAGGTAATTTATACCAAAAATATAATAAAATTAAGAAAGATAATGTGTATATAATTTTAGGATTAATTATAGCTAGCAATTTTGTTTTGTATTTGTTTAAGAGTACACCAATATAATAAAAGAAACCTCCAATTATTATTTTTCTTGCAAATGAACCAATATCCAAAATTTCAGCAACTATAGTTATTAAAATCATAATCAGACCAATAAACAAATATTTTTCTTTAACTTTACAGCATCCTTCAAGGAATTTTATAAATAAAGATATTATAAATAAATTGCCAATAAACCAAGTTGCACCGAATAAAAAACCATCCTTTGCTAAAAGTAGCATAATTTTTACGATATAAATAATATTATCTTTTATTTCGAGACCAAGTCCAAATCTTTTAATTAATGTCAAAATAGGTAAAAATAAATTACAACATACAAAAGGTAAATATAATCTAAAAAACTTTTTTTTGACAAATTTTTTGAACTCTATTTCACTATTATGCAAATACCCCGAGATTATAAAAAATAACATAACAGAGAGGACTAAAAAATTGTATCCGCCAGCTCCATGTGCATGCGCATAAACAATCAATATAATCCCTATTCCTTTTAATATATCTATATACTTTATTCTGTTCATTATTATCAAAAATTACATTATTTATATCTAAGTTATGGAACATAAAATTTAATTCATGCAAATCCGTATATTATGAGAATCAATGAGTGAATGAGAGATTAATGTTTGAGATATAAAAGCCATCTTCTATATAACACTAAAAAACTAACTTCTTCATCTATCAAAATAACTGGAGTGGCTGTTTGAATGATTCTCAAACCCTACAAAACCTTTTATATCATTGAAAAATAAGAAAGTCAATTTATAAATTGAATATTACTTATATTTAATGAAAAATACTCAATAGAGAATGAAGTATAATGAACTTGAACGAGGTTAGGGAAAGAGTTAGAAAAATATTGTGTTGAATTTGCAGAACTGACTATTCATGAAACTGAACTCATAGAAAATGTATTAAGATTACTTAAAATGTATAATGTTTAGATTATAATAAAAAATACAAGCTAGAAATAAAATAATGAGACAAACATTATGTAGAGGTGATAGTAATGCAAAAAATTATAGGATTAGTTGGAATATTTGTTTTTCTTTTGATTGCTTGGCTTTTTAGCCACAATAAAAAGGCAGTTAACTATAAAACAATTTTAATAGCTCTTTTCTTTGAATTTATTATGGGAACAGTAATATTTCTGATTCCTAAGAGCCGAGATATTTTATTAGCCTTTAGTCATTTATTTACAAAAATTATAGATGCTGCAAGAGAAGGCATAGTATTTGTTTTTGGTTCTCTTGGGGCTGCAAATTCCGAGCAGGGATTTATCTTGATATTTCAAAGCCTAATGTTTATAGTAATTTTTGCCTCAATATGCAGTTTGTTGTATTATTTAAGGATTTTGCCGTTTATTATTGTTAATATTGCAAAATTTGTGAAAAAGTTTTTTGGTATAAGTGCAATTGAAGCAATATGTTCAGCAAGTAATATATTTGTGGGTATAGAATCTTTTACAAGTATAAGACCATATTTTAAATCTATAACACGTTCTCAAATTTTCTTGATTTTTACTGTATTTATGTCAACAATCGCTTCCTCTATGTTGGCATTATATGTATCTCTTCTTAATGATAAAATTCCGGCCATTGCTGGACATTTGGTTAGTGCTACCGTATTATCCATTCCGAATGCAATTATGATTGCAAAAATTATGGAGCCTGAAACAGAAACTCCTGAAAAGAGTGAACTGAAGTTTGAAGTTCCTGAAAGTGCAAAAACTTTTATCGGGAGTATTGTTAACGGTGCGATGGATGGCGGAAAAATGGTTTTGGGAATTACAGTATTACTTGTTGCTGTAATCGGTATATTGGGTATAGTAAATTTGTGTTTAAGTTATTTTACTGATGTAACAACAACCGGAATGTTGGGGTGGATATTTAAACCTGCTGCTCTTTTAATGGGAGTAAATCCACAGGATGCATCATTAGTCGGAGAATTTCTTGGTACAAGGCTTATCATGACTGAAGTTCCATCATATGTAGGGTTGAGCCAGGCAATTAATTCGGGTACTATTTCTTCGCATAGTGCAATAGTTGCATCTTATTCATTATGCGGATTTACAAGTATTGAATCTTTAAGTATAGCAGTTGGCGGTGCGGTAGCTCTTGCTCCGGAAAAGACAGAATTAATAACTTCAATCTGTTTAAAGAGTTTACTGGCTGCGACAATTACAACCTTAATAACCGGAACGGTTGCAGGCTTATTTTATATAGTTTAATTTTTTATAAACATTTATACAAAGCTAAAAAGACCTCTTTTGAGGTCTTTTTTGATAACTGGGGCGAGGTTAGGGAAAGAGTTAGAAAAATATTGCGTTGAACTTACACAATTCCTGACTCATTCTCCTGATTTAATTTTTAAAGTTGAAAAATGGTTGTATTCGTAATTTATAATAATTATTGTTTTTTTATTATGCAGTTTATGATAAACTGCTATCGTTCAAAAGACAAAAGCCAAAGATTACAATATGATAATTTCAAGAAACCTAGTTTTCTATAGTGGAAATAATATAACTGAAGATATAATAAAACATACAAAATGAGGTTATTGATTATAACAATTATTCCCAACAAAAATAACTTGTAATGTTATTTTACAAGTTGTTTTTGATAGAATGCATTATTTGATATAGCCTTTGCAATCAAGTTATCACCTGTTTCATGCATTGCCAAAAGATTATTTAATCTTTTTACCAGTATATCATTCTCGTATTTTCCGGAAACCTTATCTTTTAACAGCAGCCAGGTTTTTGCCTCCGTTATTGTAGCCCTTACTTCTTCTTCGTATGTTGCATGTTCTAATTCATGTACACTTTCATGAGCTATCAGACAAGCCAGAGCTTCTTTTGGTGACGAACTTAAATTAGAATTAATCAAAATATAATTATCTCCATATTCGTCCGTCGAGGCTACTGCATAATGTTTCGCATATGAATAGGATAACAGCGACAAATCATAGAAAATAATCTTGACCTTATGCTTGTTTAACCTTGCCAGAACATCCGTTTGATTATTATCTTCCAGTATCTTCAAAGCAGATATTATTCTTGTATTATCAGATATATTATTGATGTCATATGCATAAGCCGCATTGACGGATAAGAAAAACATCAATATTAATGCTGTAATTAATTTCTTCATCTTAAAATACCCTAAAAGCATTCCAATACACACAAAGATATAACTATATAAATATGTAACTATATCCCTATGTCTGTTATATCGACGCATCAAGGTTATAACTTTAAGGAAATTAATTAATTGTTACATTATTGTTACAATAAAAAATCAGGACTTTAAGTTAAGTCCTGATTTTCACAATATATACATAGATTTTTTCTATAATCTAGTTTTAGGTTTTAAGAAAACTTTATCCAATTCTGAATTTAGAGAAAAATACAAACGACCTGATTCTTCATCCAATTTCTTAGACATAGGGAAACCTATACCAATTCTAAATGAAATATTATCCGTAATATTTATATTTGTACCAAAACCTACACTATGCAAAAAATTTGTACGAGCATCATAATTACCATTATGAGAATTTACATAACCCCAATCGTAGAATAATACAAATTTAATTCTTCTTGCCAGTTCATCTTCATATTTTTTAGGAAAAATAGCTTTTATACCAAGAATAGGAGTTCTCAATTCTAAAGAACCACCTATACCATAGTCCCCTATAAGTTC
>CADCPD010000015.1 GCA_902803265.1 uncultured bacterium
CATAGCTTAACAAATGAAATATTTAGCAAAATTTTAGGTAAATTTTGAAAAATTGAAAAAAAAATAAAAATGAAAATTTTGGAAAATTTTCTAAAAATTTTTCGACAAAATTCTGTAAATTTTTGTAAAAATTTTTTAAAATATTTATTTTAAATTTAATTAAATAAAAAAATTTTATTTATTATTAACTATTACGTAATAATCATAAAATTTAGTATAACCACTTGAAATAATATTTAAATTTTTTAGGCTTTCTTGATATTTATTAAGATTATCTTTCTTAAAAAACAGAATATATGCTTTGTATTTAAAGTTTTTATCAGGAATATTATCAACAAATAATATTTTTTGATTATCCTCGGAATAAAGCACAAAACTTGAAACTGTATGTTGATAATCCCTAAAAACAATCGGTAGTGAATAAGGATTTTTGAATACAAAACCGTTGTGATCATGAACATAAAATAAAAATGGTCTTACTGTATCGAAATTATTAAATCTTGTATTTGGAATTAGGATAAATAAAAATGATATTAAACAAAAAATTATAGTATGTTTAAATTTAAATAATTGAAGAATATAAATAAAACCTAAACTAAGTAGCGGAGCTGCCGGCATAAAATAACGAATATCATAAAATGGTGCAATTAATAAAACTGTCAAACTCCATAAAAAAGAAACTAAAAAAACAATTAAACACAAACTATATTCTTTATCCTTAATTTTCAGAAAAACAGATAAAACCAAAATATACACCAGCAAAATCGGGTAAAATATTGTTTTTTGCATCATATCAAAAGCTGTAAATAATTCTCTTTCAAAAATTTTTAATGATAAAAATGTATTATTTGAAGCTTTAACAAAATCTTGAGACATACTCAAATAATTTATATCCACAACAAATACAAAAATTACGGAACAAATTATCATTGAAAGAACTTTAATTAAATCAGTTTTTTGAACTTTAATATTTTTATAAATCGTAAAACTCAAAATTAAAAAAAGTAAAAATGCGTATATAAGTGAATAATACCCTGTAAGAAAATAAAAAGAAAATGCCAATGAATAAATAAAAATACTTTTTCCGTTTAAAATATCCAAATTTTTATTTTTTACAATCCATAAATACATTGTGCAAAAAATATAAGTAGCAATAAGCATTCCCAAGGTTTGAAACTGGTATTCTCTTGCAAGTAAGACTGCAGAAACTGATAGTGTACTTATAAATGATAAAAATATAGCACTCGGAATATATTTTTTATCATCAATTATTAATTGTAATATTTTAAACATTATAAAAAATGAAATTGAAAATAGTAATAAATTAAATGTAAAACCATAAAAATTTATTGTACTAACTCCTACATCATCCAAATTAAAAGCCCATATCCTCAAAAGCATATAATATAAATTAGAATGCCCGCCATCATAGTGATGTAAATATAACATTTTTAAATCTTTTATTAAGGATTTAAAATTTCCACCATTATTAAATAATAATCCTCTTATTTCTTTCGCTGTATATTCAGAATTTTCCTTAAAATTAAATTTTGCACAATCAAAGGTTTTAAAAGGCTTTCCATCTTGAAATGTATTTGGGGATATTATAGAAAAACTCAATGGTTCATCAACAAATACATAATCTTTTTGACAAACCCAGTATATTCTGACAGAAATCATCAGAATAAAGATAAGAACAAGAGGCAAGAAATTTTTAGTAGTTTCCATAAACCAAATTTAGCATAAAAACACTTTTAAAAAAAAATCATTATAGTTTTTTTTGTAAAAAATGATTAACAAACAAAGAAAAAATGACAACTTTTTTTTTTAGGGCTTTTAAACCCAATATGAATATTCAGCCCTTAAACTTTCTAAGTTTTAAAAGTATTCCTAAAACAGCTAAAACACAGTCTGTTCAACAGCATCTTTATGCATCAAACCCTATTTTACATAAGGATACTTTTACAAAATCAGAAAATTTTGACTTAAATTCGTGTGTATACAAATTAAGTCAGATAAAGGGAAACAAAAACAAACCTAAATTAAATAACTATTATCTTGAAACAATAAAATCAGAACTTCAAACAGAACCTAAAAAATGGGATGCTATAAACTCTTTAGCAAATAATCCAAAAATAAATGGCGAATTCGTATTCATGATTGCAACACAACCATTGGATAAACTAAATGAATTAAAATTCTACTCAGAAGTAAAAAATGAAAAAGGCGAACCAAAGTATGACGGCAAAGCTTTAATGAATTTTAATGACAAAGCTAACGCTGAAGATTTAAAAGCAGTAAGACCTCTAACAAAAACAAGTCTTTCTCCTAAAAATATCGTATCAATTTCACAAGAAAAAGATTTTTCAAATATCAACAAGTTTGCTGATAAAGTTTTAGAAATTGAAAAAGAATATAAATCACATTTTATTGAAATTTCTGCAAAAAAAGATAATTATAAAAATAATGAAATATTAATAACAACAAAGCTTAATGATAGTGAAACAACAACAAAAGCTCTTGATAAAAGCTTAAAACTTATATATGAAGAAAAAGAAATTAATGATAACAATAAGAAAATTCAAACAAAACATACTACAGATTACAGAAACAATACAACATCAGAAATTACTTCGAGAATAGATAATTACGTAGGAAGACCTGTTGTAATAACAGAAAAAAGAACTATAAAAGATAAAAATAACGAAATTGTAAGAACAGAAGAAATGAAACCGTCTGCAATAGAAGGTGTTTTAAACGTAACACATACAGATAGAGACGGAAATATAAAAGTAATATCTTCAGGAACAATCGACGAAAAAACAGGAATAATGTCTATTAAGAAAAATATGAAATCACTTGACGGCACAAAAACTGATTACTTGTACGAAAACGACCCTGAAGGCAATCGAATATTAGATTATAAAATTACCGATAAAAATGGTAAAACCTTGCTAAATATATCAGAAGCTTTTGAAGTCATAAACAAAAACAAATTTATAACATCAAAAGGTAATGAAAAATATCAAATAGATGTAAATGAAGATGGCATACATGTTCAGGATTTAAAAAACAAAGAAAGAAAAGCTAGCTTCAAAATAGGAAAAGAATTAAAAGGAGATAGTAAACTTTTAATAAAAACTTTAAAACAACTTCCGGGCGGAGAATTAATAAAATTAAGAGAAAACGTTGATACTTTACAAAGCATTGATGAGTCGTTGGATTCAATGTACCAAGGCTCAACAAGAACAATAAATACAGGAGATAATGCTTATTTATTAATTCATGAAATAGGGCATGCAGTAGATTTTAAAAATACGGATTCTACAAGCAATGAAAAATATCAGGAAAGTCTTATAAACACAATTTCATTGAACAAAGAAGTAAACAAAGTATATCAGGAAGAATTAAATACATTTTTAACAGCATTTCCAAATACACAAAGAAATCACATTGATTACTTTATAAACAAAACTAACCATGTTGCAGGTGAAAATGGAGCAATAGGAGAAACAATAGCTGAAACAAATGCCATTACAAATACCCCAAAAACTGTTGAATCATTATCATACCGAGCACAATATCTTCAACAATATTTTCCTAAAACAATCGCAGAAGTTGCAAAAAGATTAAATTAAGTTGACATATAAAATGGTTTTTTGTAGAATAATTTTACTGGGATTGGGTAAGCAAATGCTTACGTTAATAACAGAAAGAATTAGATATGCGTGCCGCAATAGCTCAGCACGGTGAGCGAAGCGGAACCGAAGTCAGACAAAGTCAATACTTGCTCTGACAACACAAGTAAAAAATTAAATAGTGCGTGCCGCAATAGCTCAGTTGGTAGAGCAAGGGACTGAAAATCCCTGTGTCCTTGGTTCAATTCCGAGTTGCGGCACCATTCTAAAAGATAATAAGGACAAGAGTTTTAACCCTTGTCCTTTATTTTTTGTTTTAGCGGATTTCTTAAAAATGTGGTTATTTTGTGGTTACTTTTTCAAAAAATCTCAATA
>CADCPD010000016.1 GCA_902803265.1 uncultured bacterium
CGCTTGCCTGTTTCAGAACATTATTCTTACACAGTCAAGGCTCCACCCTCTGCTCGCAATCCGCTTTGCTGCCAAAGAAATAGAACATAACAAAAATATAAATTTTGTATATTATTTTTTTATAATGTATATTATTTTAAACATTAGCTGTTTCAACATCAAACATATCAACAAAGTTGAAAGTCTTTGACGAGAAAAGACCTTTGTCTGTCATTTTTAATTCAGGTATTACAGGTAATGCCAAAAATGCCATTGTCATGAACGGATCTTCCAAAACACAGCCTATTTCTTTTGCAGAATTAGTTAATTCAATTGATTTTTCCAAAATATATTCCATATTTTGATCAGACATCAAACCTGCAATAGGCAATGGTAATTTAGCCAAAACTTTGCCGTTTTGTACTACAATCTTTCCACCTTGAGATCTTAAAAGTTCTTTTTGCGCAACATACATATCTTCATCGTTTGTCCCAACAATAATCATATTATGTGAATCGTGTGCAACTGTTGAAGCTATGGCACCATTTTTAATACCAAAACCTTTTACAAAACCTTTTCCAATATTTCCTGAAGCTCTATGTCTTTCTACCACACATATTTTTAATACATCGTTATCAACATCAGCTACAGCTAAGCCGTTTTCTGTTTTTACATCAACTATTACTTCGTTTGTAAGAAGTTGTTTTGGAATAACTTCAATAGCTCTTGCTTTGTTTCCTTTTGCTTCAATTTGGAAGCAGTCTTCTTCAAGCCAACCAACGTTCACGGAACCACGAGTTTTTGGCATTTGTAAATTATCCAAAGATTCAAGCAATTTACCGTCTTGAGCAACAACTTTACCGCCCATAAATACCATTTTAGGTTTTGTAAAGTCTTTCATGCTTTCAAATACGTTAAAGTCAGCTCTGTAACCAGGAGCGATTGCACCAAGGTCTTGAAGTTTAAAGTATTCTGCGATATTTAAACTTGCCATTTGAATTGCTTTTATAGGATTAACATTATTTTCAACAGCTCTTTGAACCATACCATTGATATGAATCATTATATCTTCAGGGTGTCTGTCGTCTGTTACAAATAATATTTTACGGTCATTGTTGTGTTGTAAAATAGGCATTAAAGCATCCAAATCTCTTGCAGCAGAACCCTCACGAACCATTATGTACATGCCTTGTCTTAATTTATCAAGAGCTTGTTGAGGATCAGTACATTCGTGATCTGAAGTTACGCCGCTTGCGATATATGCACAAAGTTCTTTTCCTCCGACTTGTGGAGCATGACCGTCAACACGTTTGTTATTTTGTAAAGCTAAATCAATTTTAGCCATAATGTTGGCATCTCTGTTAATAACACCAGGAACATTCATCATTTCAGCCAAGCCAAGAACCCAATCTTTATCCATCAATAATGATAAATCATATGAATTTAGTTCAAAACCAGATGTTTCAAATTCAGTTGCGGGAACACAAGACGGAAGCATTGTATAAACCCTTAAAGGAAGATGTAAAGAAGCTTCTCTCATAAAACTGATACCGTGCAAGCCTAAAACATTGGCGATTTCATGCGGATCTGTAATAACTGTTGTTGTACCTGCAGGAACTACAGCTTGAGCAAATCTGTGAGGTAACATCATTGTACTTTCTATATGTACGTGTCCATCAATAAACCCTGGTGTTAAATAAGCACCTTTTAAGTCTATTTCAACTTCACCTTCATAGCCTTTTCCGACACCTGCAACTCTACCTGCAACTACTGCTACTTCAGCATCGTAAATTTCTTCTGTAAGTACGTTTACAAGCTGTGCATTTTTAATTACTAAATCTGCTTTTTTTTCACCTAAAGCTACTTCTATCAGTTTTTGTTTCTTTAACATTATTTTCCTTTCGTAAGATTATTATTTTTACAATATTATATATCAAGTTGTTCCATTAATTCATCACTTATATCAAAGTTTGCATAAACATTTTGAACATCGTCATGTTCTTCCAATTTTTCTACTAAAAGCATAATGTGTTTAGCAACCGTAGGGTCAGTGATTTCAATTTCATTTTCAGGAATTCTTGTAAATTCTGCAGAAATGTGAGTATAACCTTCTTTTTCCAATCCCTCAACAACAGTTTGAAAATCTGCAACAGATGTAATAATTTTGTTATCTTCTTCGTCTTCAACAAAATCTTCTGCACCAAGATTAATAGCGCTTTCAACTATTGCATCCCAGTTATCTGATTTTTCAAAAGTTATTTGACCAACTTGTTTGAACATCCAGCCAACGCAACCTGTTTCACCAAGATTTCCGCTGAATTTTGTAAAATAACTTCTGATATCTCCGGCTGTTCTGTTTTTGTTATCTGTCATTGTTTCTACAACAACTGCAACACCACCATCTGCATATCCTTCATAAATCAATTCTTGATAATTTTCGCCGCCTGATGAACCGGCACCTTTATCAATAGCTCTTTTAATATTATCTTTTGGAAGTCCTGCTGCTTTTGCTTTTTCAACAGCAGTTCTTAATCTAAAGTTCGCAGCTAAATCAGGTCCGCCTAATCTTGCTGCTACAATTATTTCTCTTGAAAATTTTTGAAAAGCAACTGCTCTTTGTGAATCTACGGCTGCTTTTTTACGTTTTATTGTTGCCCATTTTGAATGTCCGCTCATAAATTTCTCCTATAAATCTTTTCTTTTTCTAAATTATAACAAAAATATAATTAATTATTAATTTTTCATTAATATTTTAGTAACAATTAAATAATTAGGGTATATAATAGTATATGTAAACAGAAAGTAAGTAGGAGGGAAAATATATGAAAATCAGACCTTTAGGTGACAAAATTGTTATTAAAGTAGTAGAAGATACAGAACAAACATCAGGCGGAATTTTTATTCCTGACAGTGCAAAAGAAAAACCTCAAAAAGGTGAAGTTATTGCAGTAGGCGAAGGAAGAACTCTCGATAGCGGTGAAAAAGAACCTATGGCTGTTAATGTTGGAGAAACTGTTTTATATGCTAAATATGCAGGAACAGATATTAAACTTGACGGTGAAATGTTAAAAATCTTATCAATTAAAGATGTTTTAGGTGTTTTAGAAGCGTAAACTTAAATTAATTAAACACTGAAAATAATATAAAATTTTAAATCGTAAATAATTAAGGAGAAAATAAATTATGGCAAAGAAAATTGTTTTTCAAGAAGAAGCAAGAAAAGCTTTATTAAAAGGTATTGATGCAGTAGCAGATGCCGTTAAAGTTACATTAGGACCAAAAGGCCGTAACGTTATATTAGAAAAGAAATTTGGTGCACCTCAAATCGTTAACGACGGTGTTACTATCGCAAAAGAAATCGAATTAAAAGACGGTTTGGAAAATGCAGGTGCTCAATTATTAAAAGAAGTATCATCAAAAACAAATGATGTTGCAGGTGATGGTACAACAACAGCATCAGTTTTAGCACAAGCAATCGTAAGAGAAGGATTGAGAAACTTAACAGCAGGTGCTAACCCAATGAGCATTAAACGTGGTATTGACAAAGCTGTTGATATTTCAGTAGAAAAAATTAAATCAATGTCAAAGCCTGTAAACACAAAAGAAGAAATTGCACAAGTTGCAGCAATTTCTGCAGGTAATAATTCAGAAATCGGTGAATTAATTGCAGAAGCAATGGAAAAAGTTGGTAACGAAGGCGTTATCACAGTTGAAGAAAGCAAATCTTTCGGAACAAACTTAAAAGTTGTTGAAGGTATGCAATTTGATAAAGGTTATATTTCACCATACTTCGTAACAGATGCAGAAAGAATGGAAGCAGTATTAGAAGATGCTTATGTATTCTGCTGCAACAAGAAAATCAATTTAATTCAAGATTTAGTTCCTCTACTAGAACAAGTTGCAAGAGACGGTAAATCATTATTGTTAATTGCAGAAGATATCGAAGGTGAAGCTTTAGCAACATTAGTTGTAAACACTATGAGAAAAGTTATCAGAGCAGTTGCAGTTAAAGCTCCGGGATTTGGCGACAGAAGAAAAGCTATGTTAGAAGATATAGCTATTCTAACAGGCGGTCAAATGTATACTGAAGAACTTGGTATCAAATTAGAAAACGTAACAACACAAATGTTAGGTTTAGCTAAACGTGTAACAGTAACAAAAGACGAAACAACAATTGTAGTTGGAGACGAAACAAAATCAGCAGTTAAGGAAAGAATTTCTTTAATCAAGAAACAAATCGAAGCTTCAGACAGCGACTACGATAAAGAAAAATTACAAGAACGTATGGCAAAACTTTCAGGCGGTGTTGCAGTAATCGAAGTTGGTGCAGCAAGTGAAGTTGAACTAAAAGAAAGAAAATTAAGAATTGAAGATGCTTTAAATGCAACAAGAGCTGCAAATGAAGAAGGTATCGTACCTGGCGGTGGAGTTGCTTTATTAAGAGTTCAACAAGAATTAGAAAGCAAAATGAATTCAACAGAATTTGATTCTGATGACGAAAAAATCGGTTACAGAATTTTAACAGCAGCATTAGATATTCCTCTAAGATTAATCGCTTCAAACTCTGGTGCAAAAGCAGATGTAGTTGTTGAAATGGTTAAATCTGAAGAAGGCGCATTCGGATATGATGCATTATCAAATGTTTATACCGATATGTTTAAATCAGGTATCGTAGATCCTGCAAAAGTTACAAGAAGCGCATTAGTAAATGCTTCATCAGTAGCATCAATGTTATTGACAACAGAAGCTGCAGTTGTTGAAGTTCCTGAAGAAAAAGCTGCTGCTCCTGATATGTCAGCAATGGCTGGTATGGGTGGTATGGGCGGTATGATGTAATTTTAATTACATTAAATTGCTTACAAATTTTTACAGGAACAGATTTAAAATCTGTTCCTGTTTTATTTTTTGTATATAATATTTTCATACAAATTTTAGAAAGGATTTATATGAAATATTTTTGGTTATATGTTGTTGCGGTTATTGCATCTTTAGGCGGATTATTATCGGGTTATGATACAGGTGTTATTTCAGGAGCATTATTGTTTATTAATGAGTCTTGGAATTTAACCGACTCATTGCAAGGAATTTTGGTAAGTTCAGTTTTAATAGGTGCTGTAATCGGTGCTGCAACTAACGGAGTTTTGGCTGATATTTTCGGGCGTAAAAAAATAATTATGGCAACTGCTGTTATTTTTGTTTTGGGTTCAGTTATGTGCGCTTTTGCTCCAAATATAATATTTTTAATTCTATCAAGAATGTTTGTAGGCTTAGCAGTAGGTATAGTTAATTTTATAGTTCCGCTTTATATTTCTGAAATTTCTCCAAAACATTTAAGAGGTACTTTAGTTTCTCTTTATCAGTGGGCAATTACTGCAGGTATTTTATTCTCATATTTTATAAATGTTGCATTTTCTCACTCTTACTACAACTGGAGATGGATGTTATTTGCAGGTGTAATACCTGGTTTAGTTTTATTTACAGGTATGCTTTTTATGAAAGATACTCCGCGCTGGTTGATAAGTAAAAACAGAATTGAAGAAGCTAAACAAGCCTTATTAAAAATAGATTCAAATTCAGATGTGGATAAAGAAATTGAAGAAGTAAGACAAACTTTATCTGATACTAACGAAAATAATAAATTTGTTTTCAAAAAATGGATGATAATGCCTTTTGTCGTAGGTATCGGTATGATGTTTACCCAAATTTGTACCGGCATTAATACTATTATTTATTATGCACCGACGATTTTTAAATCAGCAGGTTTTGACAGTAATATTACAGCAATATATGCTACAGCAGGAATTGGTGTCGCAAACTTTTTAATGACTGTCGTTGCTATTTATTTTACGGACAGAATCGGAAGAAAACCGTTAATATATATTGGTTTAACCGGTATTATGATTAGTTTATTCGCGCTTGCGGCATCTTTTGGCTTTGCTGATATGATTGGCGAAAGTGCAAAATGGATTTCTGTATCATGTCTTGTTACTTACATAATAGCCTTTGCAATGAGTTTAGGACCGGTTGCGTTTATTCTTGTTTCGGAAGTTTTTCCTTTAAGTATTCGCGGATTTTCAATGAGCATCTGTGTATTATCAAATTTTGCTTTTAACTTTTTGGTAGTTGCAAGTTTTCCAGTTTTACTTAACAGAATAGGCGGAGCTTGGACATTTTCAATTTTCGGAATAGTTTCTGTTTTATGTATTGTTTTTGTATATTTCTTTGTTCCAGAAACAAAAGGTATTTCTTTGGAACAAATTGAATATAACTGGAAGCATTATATCAAACCTCGTAAGTTTTAATTATTATTTTCATAAAAAGAATAGACTAAATTGTTGATTAAAATTTAAAATTTTGGTGTTAAAATTATCTCATGTCAGACATTTATCAAGAGTATGAATATTTCAAAAAGTTTGAAATTGTTTATAGAAAAGATGATAATGAACTTTGTAAAATCAGAGGAAAAGTTCATTCAATAGATTCTGATTCTATAACTGTCATTTCAAGCATAGAAAAACATAAAGCCATAGAGCTGCCTGCAGGAATGGCTGTAAAAGTTTATGTTTACACAGATAACGGTATATACTATGCTGATTCAAAAATTTTATCAAATGTCAAAGATGAAAAATATATTTTATATAAAATTTCATATCCTATTAACAATAAACATTCTCAACGCAGAGAATATTTCAGAGCAAACCTAAATATACCATTGAAAATTACATTGGTTAGAAGCTTATTAAACGGAAATCTTAAAACTTTTGAAACAACATCTAAAGATATTTGCGGAAATGGCGTATCTTTTGTAATTGAAGAAGAACTAAAAGATTATGAAAATATTATTGTATCAATGGTATTTCCTGAAAAAACCATTGAAACCTCTGCAAAAATTGTTTATACAAAAACAAGAGAAGTAAGAGGAATGACATATCATACTTTTGCTATGAAATTTACAAATATAGATACAAAAGATACTGATTTTATAGTAAAAAAATGCTTCCTACATCAACTTAAATTAAAAAATATGGAATAAATTTTTGACTTTCATAAAAATATCACTAATATATTAGTGTAGTTAACATATGAGTTGATATTATGAAATTTGCAGAAAAATTAAAAGAATTAGAAGGTCAATACATGTTCCTAAAATATGCGGGCGGAAGTGAATACGGAAAACTTGTATATGTTGGAGAAGATTTTTTTCAATTTGATATTTTTGACATAACAACAATGGAATATAGTGAAACCTTATATTCTAATCCTAGATTGGTTTTGGAAGTTATGACAGGCGGCTCTGACATTCAACGTATTGTTGCAGAAGTTTCATCGAGATTGTAAACTGACAATTTTTATTATTTACAATTTTACAAAAAATATTAATCATGCTATATTTAAGTAAAAAGGAGAGCAAATATGGCAAGATTAATAAGACCAACATGGGCAATCAGATGTGTTCAATCAGGTTGTAAAACTTTATTTGAAGTTGCTGTGACAGAAGACGGAAAACAACAAGAAGTTGTATGTCCAAATTGCGGTGAACATTACGTTTATCCTGTACGTCCGGAAGATGAACAACATACCTAAATTAAACATAAATAATAAAAGATATAATCAATTTAGTGCATATTTAAAAGAGAAATTTAATGCCAAAGTGTATAAAATAACTCTTGATGCAGGTTTTACATGCCCTTGCAGAGACGGAAGTCTGTCAAGCAAGGGCTGTATTTTTTGTGATGGTGACGGTAGTTTCTCTCAACCACAATTAAAATTCTTGCCAATAGAGGAACAAATAGAAAAAAGTATTGTTCACCTTCACGAAAAATTTAAATCTACAAAATATATGTCATATTTTCAGGCTTATACCAATACCTATAAGCCTGTAAAAGAACTTGAAAAAATATATACAAGTGCACTGTATCATCCTGATATAATAGGTATTTCAATAGGAACACGACCTGATTGTGTTGATGATGAAAAATTAAAATTAATTTCAACTTTTAAAGATGATTATGAAACATGGATAGAATACGGCCTTCAATCAATTCATAACAAAACTCTGCAAAAAATTAACAGAGGACACGATTATGATTGTTTTTTAAAAGCTTATGAAATGAGTAAAAAACACGGACTTAATGTTTGTGTTCATATAATTTTAGACTGTTTTGAAACTCCGGAAGAAACAATGCAAACTGCGCAAGCCATGGCAGATTTAGGAGTTGACGGAATAAAAATTCACCAACTTGTTGTTCTAAAAGGAACTCAATTGGAAAAAATGTATGAAAACAAAGAATTTGAATTGATGGAAGAAAAAGAATATATAAAAATGATTTGTGATATTCTTGAAATTTTACCTGAATATACAACCATTCATCGTCTTGCAGGCAATGGTTTAATAAGAAATATGATAGCTCCACGCTGGATACAGAAAAAATTTGAAGTTTTAAACAGAATAGATGATGAATTGATAAGAAGAAATTCTTGGCAGGGAAAATTTCATCAAAATTAAGTATTTGCATGGTTTTTAATTTGGTTTAAAATAATTTGTATGAAATCTGAAACTAAGACAGACAAAAAAGTTATTTTAACAAACAGAAAAGCCTTTCATGATTATTTAGTATTTGAAAAATATATTGCAGGAATAGTTTTAACAGGTACTGAAATAAAATCTATAAGAAAAGGTGCAATAAATTTAAAAGATAGTTTCTGTAAAGTTGAAAATAATGAAGTTTTCTTATATAATTGTCATATATCACCTTACGAACAAGGAAATAGATTTAATCACGAGCCCGAAAGAGTAAGAAAATTACTGTTAACTAAGAAAGAAATTTTAAAACTCTTCGGAAAAATAAAAAAAGAAAATTACACATTAGTCCCACTGGAAGTCTTTATAATAAAAGGTAAAGCAAAGGTAGAAATAGCACTCTGTAAAGGTAAAAAATTATACGACAAACGTGAAGATTTAGCGAAAAAGACACAAAACAGAGATATAGAAAGACATTTAAAACGATAATAAAGCATAAAAGGCTGGAAGATGTTTACAAAAGAAGATATACTAAAAAAATTAAATTCTGATAATTACTATATTGACTTGAATGCACTTGACACATTCATCAAAGAATGGCAAATTGATGCGATATATGAAAATATGGAAGGTGTAGAATTTTTTGATGAAACATCTATCGTAAAAATAAAAAAAGGTATAAGTCTTAAATCACAGGGTTATAACAAAGAACAAATTTCATACAGAATTCACAAAGCTATGAAAGATGTAGAAAAAGATGAACAATCAAACCAAGTTGCAGTAGCGCCGGAACAAAATGTTGTTCCTGAAGTTAGAAATGTTCCTCTAAACATGACAAGTCAAGCAATAGACATGTTAGCTTCAGCAGTATCAGCAAAAATAGCGGAAGATATAAAATCACATATAAGTAATTCTGAATTTGCAGAATCATTAATGGAAGCAGGTTCTTACAAAAAAGATAATGAAATGTTATCTCAAAAAGTAGATGAACTTTTAAATGATAATAGAAAACTTGCCAAACGAATAGAACAACTAGAAAATGACAGAAGAAGTTTTTGGAAAAAACTTTTTGGCTAAATACTTGACACAAATGTTTTAGCCCATATCATGAGAAAGTAATTATGAGATAGGTAAATCGTTGTAAATTCCTAACGGATACGATTCCTCAATTTTGAAAGGATAAAAAAATGTACGCAATAGTAGAAACAGGTGGAAAACAATATCAAGTAGAAGAAGGACGTTATGTAGACGTTGAACTACTTGAAGGTGAAAAAGATACAAAAGTTGTATTTGATAAAGTTGTAATGTTGGTAAACGGTAAAAAATCAAAAGTTGGTCAACCTTACGTAAAGAATGCAAGTGCTGAAGGAACAATAATGTTACAAGGCAAAGCAAAAAAAGTTATCGTATACAAACAAAGACCTAAAAAAGGTTACAGAAAAAAACAAGGACACAGACAAGAATTTACAAGAGTAATGATTTCAAAAATCAGAACAACTGCTAAAAAAGC